>NZ_JBSVWS010000242.1:0-6753 GCF_054071155.1 Pseudomonas sp. SDO5532_S415
TCAGTCGACATCAATATTGACTGACACACCGCCTTCGCGAGCAGGCTCGCTCCCACATTTGATCGGTTTTACCCCAGCAGTGTCTGAAACTCTTCCACCGGCAACGGCAAGCTGTGCAGATACCCCTGGTAAAAGTGACAACCCAGCCCCTGCAGGAAATCGAGCTGGTCTTGTGTCTCCACGCCTTCGGCAATCACTTTCAGTTCCAGGCTGCGGGCCATGGCGACGATGGCGCGGATGATTTCGGCGTCGTTGGGGTCGGTGGTGGCGTCGCGAATGAACGACTGGTCGATTTTCAGGGTGTCGACCGGCAGGCGCTTGAGGTAGGTCAATGAGGAATAGCCGGTGCCGAAATCGTCCATGGCAAAGCTCACACCGAGTTTTTTCAGGCGCAGCATTTTGCTGATGGTGTCTTCCAGGTTCTGGATGACGATGCCTTCGGTGATTTCCAGTTTCAGCAGGGAGCAGGGCAGGCCGTAGTGGGCAAGGCTCTCTTCGATGCGCTCGACGAAGTCATTCTGGCGGAATTGCCGTGGGCTGATGTTCACGCACAGGCTGAAATCCTGCGGGTCCACCAGTCCGTTGACGATCAGATGCCTGAAGGCCTGGCAGGCCTCGTCGATGATCCAGGTACCCACTTCCAGGATCAGGCCGCTGTCCTCCAGTACCTTGATGAACTCGGCGGGCGATTGCGCGCCGAGTTCCGGATGGGTCCAGCGCACCAGCGCTTCGGCACCGACGATGCGATTGTCCCGGGCGTCGAGTTGGGGTTGGTAGTGCACGCGGAACTCACCCCGGGACAGCGCCAGGCGTAGATCCGTCTCCATGCGCAGGCGCTCGCTCGCGGCCTTCTGCATGGTGTTGTGATACATCTGCGCGGTATTGCGCCCCGAATCCTTGGCGCGATACAGGGCGATATCGGCGCGTTTGAGCAGGTCGGTCGGCGTCGAGCCGTGATCGGGAATCAGCGCAATGCCGATACTTGGTGTCACCTGCAGGCGCTGGCCGTCGAGGAACATCGGCTCGGACAACAATTCGCGCAAGGTGTCGGCCAGCCCCCGCACCTGATTGCTGACCTCATTGCGCGAACCTTCGAGGCCGCTGAGCAGCACCACGAATTCGTCACCGCCCAGGCGTGCGACGGTGTCTTCCATGCGCACGCTGGCTTCCAGGCGCGCCGTGATGATTTTCAGCACCGTATCGCCCACCGGATGACCGAGTGAGTCGTTGATGTGCTTGAAGTGGTCGAGGTCGAGGAACATCAGCGCGCCGCGCAGGTTGTGGCGCTTGAGCAGGGCAATCTGCTGGCTCAGGCGATCCATCAGCAGCGCGCGGTTGGGCAGGTTGGTCAGCGGGTCGTGGTAGGCGAGGTGGCGGATCTGTGCCTCGGCGTTTTTCAGCAGGCTGACGTCCCGCGCGGTCAGCAACAGGCAGGCGGTTTCATTGAGGGTGATCGGCTCCACCGAGACTTCGACAGTCAACAACTCGCCGCGCTTGTTGCGCCCGAGCATTTCCTGGTGATGGACCCGGCCCTTGATCTGCAGTTCGGCCAGCAACGCCGAACGTTGCTTCTCTTCGGCCCAAATGCCGACCTGATACACCGTGCGACCGATCACTTCGTCGGCGCGGTAGCCGGTCAGGCGGCAGAAGCCGTCGTTGACCTCCAGGTAGCGCCCGGTGTCGCGTTCGGTGATGGTGATGGCGTCGGGGCTGGAGTGGAACGCCTTGGCGAACTTCTCTTCACTGGCTTTGAGCGCCGCTTCCGAGCGTTGTTGCTGGGTAATGTCGCGCAGGGTGGTGACGATGCACGGCTGGTCGCCGACGCTGATCTGGCGGCTGGAAATCACGCAGGTCAAGGATTGCCCGTCCTTGTGCTGGACGATGATCGCCACATTGTTGAGCGCTTGTTCGCGGATCACCTGTTCGATCCGCTGCAGGCTTTTCGCCGAAGCATCCCACAGGCCGATTTCGTCGGCGCTGCGGCCGATCACGTCGGCGGCGCTCCAGCCGAACGTCTGGGTGAAGCTGGAGTTGATCTCGATGAACTGCCCGGTGTCCTGGCGGGTCACGCAGATCGGGTCCGGGCTGACCTGGAACAGCGTGGCGAACTTTTCCTCGGACGCCACCAGCCGTTGTTCGCGTTCAACCTGGTCGGTGATGTCGAGCAAGGTGCCGGCCATGCGCAGCGGCACGCCGTTGTCATCGCGGTAGAGTCGGGCACGGCTTTCCAGGTAGCGCGAGCTGCCGTCCGGCAGTTGCACGCGATAGGTCAGTTGATAGTTGCCGGCCGGGCCTTCGCGCAAGCTGCGGTAGGCGTCGCGCATGGAGCTGCGTTCTTCGCCGGGCACGCCTTCGAAAAACTCTTCGAAAGACTCATGGAAGGGTTTGGGCTCCATGCCGTGCAACTGCGCGGCGCGTGCCGAGCCATAGAGCATGCCGCTGGGGATGTGCCAGTCCCAGGTGCCCAGTTGCGCCGAATCCAGGGCCAGGTCGAGGCGTTCCTGGCTGTCTTTGAGCGCATGCTCGGCAGCTTTGCGCTCGGTGGTGTCGAGGAAGGTGCTCAGCAGATAGGGCTGACCCTCGAGTTCGACCTTTTGCGCGCTGAGGATGCCGTCGTGGATCTGGCCGTTGCTGGCGCGGAACTGCACCTCCATGCTGGTCAGTTCGCCCTTGGCCTTGGTGGCCTTGACCAGTTCCGACCGTTGCTCGGGGTGCACCCACAGGCCCAGCTCCAGGGTGGTACGGCCGATGGCGTCCTGCACCGGCCAGCCGAACAGGCTTTCGAAATACTGGTTGGCTTCGGTGATCAGGCCGTCTTCCTGGCGGGTCAGCAGCACCATGTTCGGGCACAGGTGAAACAACGTGGCGAAGCGCTTTTCCGAACTGCTCAACGCCTGTTCGCGCTGGCGCTGGTGAGTGATTTCGCGGATCACGCCGATCATCCGTGGGCGACCATGCTTGTCCGGCAGCAGGCTGCCGTTGATCTCCAGCCAATGCAGGCTGCCGTCAGGCCAGCGAATGCGGTGGTGCATCGCTTGTTCCAGCGGTGCTCCGGCGATCACCGCATGGAAGGCGCGAACGGCTTTCGCCCGGTCTTCGGGGGGCAGCAAGTCGAGGTATTCCAGATCGGCCGGCAAAGGTTGCCGTGGATCAAAGCCGAACAATGCCTGTGTACCCCGAGACCAGCTGATCTGGCCGCGCTCGATATCCCAATACCACGCACCCAGACGCGCACCGTTCAGGGCGGCCAGCAATTGGGGGGCACTTTCCCAGCTCTGCTCGGAGCGTTTGGGGTCAAGTGCCTGGATACGCGGCATCGGCGGAATACGGTCAACAGATTTCGGCATTGGCAAGCCTTAGGCTGAAGTGGGCATTAGGCACAGGAATTCGCGGCTCTATAGGCGTAGCACAAGTCAGCCTTGAGTCCCTGGCAAATCGATTTGAGCATCCAGCAAGGCCATGAAAGCCCGTGCTGCATTCGACAGCGTCCGTTCTGTGTGCAGGATATAGCCTAGCTGGCGAGACAGTTGTATGCCCGGCAAAGGTATTCGCGCAACTTGATCATCAAGCATGGTGCGCGGCAGGACGCTCCAGGCCAGGCCGATCGATACCATCATCTTGATGGTTTCCAGGTAATTGGTGCTCATGGCGATGTTCGGCGTCAGGCCCTGGGCTTCGAACAGACGCTGGACGATATGGTGCGTAAAAGTGTTGCCGCCGGGGAATACCGCCGGGTGGCGGGCGATGTCCGCCAGGCTGACTTTGCCGTTGTGCAGCAGCGAATGCTCCGGGGCGACGACGAAATCCAGCGGGTCGTCCCACACAGGCGTGGCCTTGACCAGCGCGTGGGGCTCCGGTGCCAGGGTGATGACCGCGAGCTCGGCGCGGCCATGCAGGATCTCTTCGTAGGCCACTTCCGAATCGAGAAACTGAATATCCAGCGCGACGTCCGGGTAGCGTCGGGTGAACTCCCTTAATAAGGGCGGCAAACGGTGCAGGCCGATGTGGTGACTGGTGGCCAGGGTCAGACGACCGGTCACCTCGCCGGTGAGGTTGGTCAGGGCGCGGCGCGTATCATCGAGAACGTTCAGGATCTGATAGGCACGGGGCAGCAGGGCGCGACCTGCCTCGGTCAGGCCGACTTCACGGCCCAGCCGATCGAACAGTCGCACCTTTAATTGCTGCTCCAGCCCGGCGATGCGTTTACTGATCGCCGGTTGAGTCAGATGCAGCCGTTCACCGGCCCCGGAGAAGCTTCCAGTCTCGGCGATGGCGATAAAGGCATTGAGATTGGCCAGGTCCATGGATGCATTCCAGTTGGTTATCCAAAGCATAAAAAATATGAATTTGAGTTATTTAATGTAACCCCATAGGATCAGCCTCACAAGCCAAAGGGTTATTGAAACTGTCAAAGCCCAGAGGTCTGTGTGGCGAGTTTGTTAGATCAAATTCGGATGCCAGAAGTCCATAGCCAAGGCGCTGCGACGAGTCATAGCGCGCTATGGCGAGGAGCAGCAACGCAGGATATGGGCTTCTGGCGCCGAAGTTGACTAACGAAACTCGCTACACAGACCTCCCTGGCATAGAACAAGCTGATGAGGAAACCGTCTGATGGCCGGCAAAACGCTCTACGACAAGCTCTGGGATTCGCATTTGGTCAAACAGCGCGACGATGGCTCTGCGCTGATCTACATCGACCGTCACATCATCCATGAAGTGACCTCGCCGCAAGCCTTTGAAGGCCTGCGTCTGGCCGGGCGCAAGCCGTGGCGCATCGATGCCAACATCGCGACCCCGGACCACAACGTTCCGACGACTCCGGAGCGCAAGGGCGGTATCGAAGCCATTGCCGACCAGGTCTCGCGTTTGCAGGTCCAGACCCTCGACGATAACTGCGACGAATACGGCATCGTCGAGTTCAAGATGAATGACGTCCGCCAAGGCATCGTCCACGTCATCGGCCCGGAGCAGGGCGCCACCTTGCCGGGCATGACCGTGGTCTGCGGCGACTCCCATACCTCGACCCACGGCGCGTTCGGTGCCCTGGCCCACGGTATTGGCACTTCCGAGGTCGAGCACGTGCTCGCCACCCAGTGCCTGGTCGCCAAGAAAATGAAGAACATGCTGGTGCGCGTCGAAGGCCAATTGCCGTTCGGCGTGACCGCCAAGGACATCGTTCTCGCCGTGATCGGCAAGATCGGCACCGCCGGCGGTAACGGCCACGCCATCGAATTCGCCGGCAGCGCGATTCGCGACCTGTCCGTCGAAGGCCGCATGACCATCTGCAACATGTCCATCGAAGCCGGCGCGCGCGTCGGTCTGGTGGCTGCAGACGAAAAAACCGTGGCCTACGTCAAGGGCCGTCCGTTCGCTCCGAAAGGCGCTGAGTGGGACCTGGCGGTCGAAGCCTGGAAAGACCTGGTGTCCGACGCCGATGCGGTGTTCGATACCGTCGTGGAGCTCGACGCCACTCAGATCAAGCCGCAAGTCAGCTGGGGTACTTCGCCCGAGATGGTGTTGGCGGTCGATCAGAACGTGCCGGATCCTGCGAAGGAAATGGACCTGGTCAAGCGCGGTTCCATCGAGCGTGCCTTGAAATACATGGGTTTGACCGCCAATCAGGCGATCACCGACATTCAGCTGGACCGCGTGTTCATCGGCTCTTGCACCAATTCGCGGATCGAAGATTTGCGCGCTGCTGCGGTCATTGCCAAGGGCCGCAAAGTGGCTTCGACCATCAAGCAGGCCATCGTGGTGCCGGGCTCGGGTCTGGTGAAGGCGCAGGCCGAATCGGAAGGCCTGGACAAGATTTTCCTCGAAGCCGGTTTCGAATGGCGCGAGCCGGGTTGCTCGATGTGCCTGGCGATGAACCCTGACCGCTTGGAGTCGGGCGAACATTGCGCTTCGACCTCCAACCGAAACTTCGAAGGGCGTCAGGGCGCCGGTGGCCGTACCCACCTCGTCAGCCCGGCCATGGCCGCGGCCGCCGCGGTAAACGGTCGTTTCGTCGACGTCCGTGAATTGATCTAAAGGAGCGCAGCATGAAAGCTTTCACCCAGCACACCGGACTTGTCGCGCCTCTGGATCGTGCCAACGTCGACACCGACCAGATCATCCCGAAGCAATTTCTGAAGTCGATCAAGCGCACCGGGTTCGGCCCGAACCTGTTCGATGAGTGGCGCTACCTGGACGTGGGCCAGCCGTATCAGGACAACTCCAAGCGGCCGCTGAACAAGGACTTCGTCCTCAACGCCGAACGCTATCAAGGGGCCAGCGTGTTGCTGGCCCGCGAGAACTTCGGTTGCGGCTCCAGCCGCGAGCACGCGCCATGGGCGCTGGAAGAGTACGGTTTCCGCAGCATCATCGCGCCGAGCTACGCCGACATCTTCTTCAACAACAGCTTCAAGAACGGCTTGCTGCCGATCATCTTGAGCGACGCTGAAGTCGATGAGCTGTTCAAGCAGGTCGAGGCCAATCCGGGCTACCAGTTGCAGATCGATCTGCAAGCCCAGACCGTGACCCGTCCGGACGGCAAGGTGCTGAACTTCGAAATTGATGCATTCCGCAAACACTGCCTGCTCAATGGCCTGGACGATATCGGCCTGACCTTGCAGGACGGCGATGCGATTGCGGCGTTCGAAGCCAGGCACCGGGCGAGCCAGCCTTGGTTGTTTCGCGACGCGTAAGTATGCGTAAGGCGTGATGACGCCTTCGCGAGCAGGCTCGCTCCCACATTCGAATGCATTCCACTGT
>NZ_JBSVWS010000243.1:0-6753 GCF_054071155.1 Pseudomonas sp. SDO5532_S415
CGAAGAGGCCGCCCCATCCAGCATCAATGTCGCCTGAGACACCGCCTTCGCGAGCAGGCTCGCTCCCACAGGGGATCAGCGCCATGCTGGAAATTGCCGGCAACGTTGAATCAATGTGGGAGCGAGCCTGCTAGCGAAGGGGCCGCCACACCCAGCATCCATGTCGCCAGACACACCGCCTTCGCGAGCAGGCTCGCTCCCACAGGAGGTCAGCACCAAACTGAAAACCGGGACGACACCGAACCCGTGTGGGAGCGAGCCTGCTCGCGAAGACGGCAACTCGATCCACCAGAAATCCCCCAACAAAAAACCCCGCTCCTTCTCTCAAAGGGCGGGGTTTTTCTTTATCGCGTCCGACGCTTAAGGCGCGTACGTCACCAGCAACTCGGTCGGCACTTTGAAGTCCAGGGACATCGCCACGCTCAACGCGGTAATGGTGAAGATCGAGAACACGAACAGCTTGCGTGCCCAGACGGTGTCATCCACGGCCTTGTAGCCGGTCCAGGCCATGTACAGCCAGTACATGCCCATGGCCGCGGCGACGGCGAGGTAGCTCATGCCGGCGTAGCCGCTGAAGGTCAGCATCAAGGTCGCCACGAGGAAGGCCAGGATGTAGATCAGGATGTGCTTCTTGGCCACTTGAATCCCGCGCTTCACTGGCAGCACCGGAATCGATGCGGCCAGGTAATCGTTGAAGCGGAAGATCGCGATGGCGTAGGAATGCGGCATCTGCCACAGGCTGAACATCACCAGCAGGGTCAGCGCGGCCATGTCGAAGGTGTTGCTCACCGCGACGTAGCCGATCACCGGCGGCATGGCGCCCGACAGGCTGCCCACGAGCGTGCCGTGAACCGACTTGCGCTTGAGGTACAGGCTGTAGAAGCCGACGTAGATGACAAAACCGATCACCGCGAACAGCGCGGCCAACGGGTTGGCCACCGTGTACAGCAACGCCACGCCAGCGATACCCAGGACGGTCGCATAGGCCAGGGCCAGTTTCAGGGAGATGAGGCCCTGGACCAGCACCCGGTTCTTGGTGCGTTCCATCTTCAGGTCGATGTCGCGGTCGATGCAGTTGTTGAACACGCAACCGGAGGCGACCACCAGGGACGTGCCGATCATGGCGGCCAGGAAGATGGCCAGATCGACATGCCCTTTGGAGGCCAGGAAAAATCCGCCTGCCACAGAAAGCACGTTACCGAAAATGATCCCCGGTTTGGTGATTTGGATAAAGTGCTTAAAGGACATCCGGACTTACCTCACTTCGCCATCATGAACGTGTGGATGCTGAACATGATCCAGATCGACAGGCCAACCAGCAGCAGGATCACGATGGCCGTAAAGACGAACGCAATCACGTTGTTACGCTGAGCCACGGAACGGTCCAGGTGCAGGAAGTAATACAGGTGAACAATCACCTGGATCACTGCGAACAGCAGGATAATTGCCAGCGTCGTGGCCTTCGGCAGGCTCGGGTACATCACCAGGCCGAACGGGATGACGGTCAGGATCACCGACAGGATGAAGCCGATGGCGTACGACTTTACGCTGCCGTGGCCAGCATCATGGCTGTCATGGGAGTGTGCATTAGCCATTACAGAGTCCCCATCAGGTAAACAACGGTGAAGACGCAGATCCAGACCACGTCCAGGAAGTGCCAGAACAGGCTCAGGCAGCTCAGGCGGGTCTTGTTGGTCGACGTCAGGCCATGTTTGTTGACCTGGTACATCATGATGCCCATCCAGATCAGACCTGCGGATACGTGCAGACCGTGGGTACCGACCAGGGTGAAGAACGCCGACAGGAAGCCGGAACGGCTAGGACCGAAGCCCTCGGAGATCAGCAAGTGGAACTCGTTGATCTCCATGGCGATGAAGCCGGCGCCGAGCAGGAAGGTCATGAACAGCCAACCCAGAACCTGCTGCTTCTTGCCTTTGTACAACGCCAGCATGGCGAAGCCGTAGGTGATCGAACTGAACAGCAGCAGAGCGGTTTCGCCCAGTACGTATGGCAGTTCGAAGATGTCGTGGCCCGACGGGCCACCCGCTACGTTGTTAACCAGTACCGCGTACACCGCGAAGATCGACGCAAACAGAATGCAGTCGGTCATCAGGTAGAGCCAGAAACCGTATACGGTCATCTCGCCCGAGTCGTGGTGGTGGTCATCGTGCCCGTGGTCATGACCATGGGCGTGTCCAGCATTGGTCACTAAGTTCGACATGGTTTAAGCCTGTTCCAACGAGGTTTCAACACGGGTGGCGGTGGCTGGGACTTTCCCGGCCGCTACCAGACGCTTGTGCTGCTCGGCTTCGATGCGCTCGATCACGTCGACCGGCACCATATAGCCTTGATCATCACGGGCCGCGTGGATCACGAAATAGATCACGGTGCCGGCCAGGCTAGCGATTGCCAGCCACCAGATGTGCCAGATCATCGCGAAACCGAACACGGTCAACAGAGCACCCATGACCAGGCCGGTCGCGGTGTTGTTCGGCATGTGGATCGGTTGGTACCTGGCCGGAGCCTTGTACGCGGTACCGTTTTCCTTGGCTTCGGTGAACGGGTCGATCACGTCGGCTTTCGGCAGCACGGCGAAGTTGTAGAACGGAGGTGGCGACGAGGTCGACCATTCCAGGGTATGGGCATTCCACGGGTCGCCGTGTTCGCACATGTTCTCTGGCTTCTTGCGGTCACGCACACTCACGTAGAGCTGGATCAGCTGGCAAGCGATACCCACGGCGATCATCACCGCACCGAACATGGCAACGTACAGGTACGGTACCCACTCAGGGTTGGTCGTGGCGTTCAGACGACGGGTCATGCCCATGAAGCCCAGTGCATAGAGCGGCATGAAGGCGACGAAGAAGCCCGAGATCCAGAACCAGAACGCTGCTTTACCCCAGCCTTCGTGCAGCTTGAAGCCGAACGCTTTCGGGAAGTAGAAGCCGAAGCCTGCGATGTAACCGAATACTGCGCCGCCGATGATCACGTTGTGGAAGTGCGCGATCACGAACAGGCTGTTGTGCAGAACAAAGTCAGCACCCGGAATGGCCAGCAGTACGCCGGTCATGCCGCCGATGGCGAAGGTCACCATGAAGCCCAGGGTCCAGAGAACCTGGCTGGTGAAGCGCAGACGGCCCTGGTAGATGGTGAACAGCCAGTTGAACAGTTTCACACCCGTCGGGATGGAAATCAGCATCGTCGCCAGACCGAAGAAGGCGTTGACGCTGGCACCCGAACCCATGGTGAAGAAGTGGTGCAGCCAAACCATGAAGCCCAGGACCGAGATCGCGCCCGATGCGTAGATCATCGAGTGGTGGCCGAACAGTTTCTTGCCCGAGAAAGTCGAGATGACTTCGGAGAAGATACCGAACGCCGGCAGGATCAGGATGTAAACCTCGGGGTGACCCCAAGCCCAGAACAGGTTGACGTACATCATCGGATTGCCACCAAGTTCATTGGTGAAAATGTGGAAATCCATGTAACGGTCAAGCGTCAGCAACGCCAGGGTAGCGGTCAGGATCGGGAACGAAGCCACGATCAGGACGTTGGCCCAGGTGCAGGTCCAGGTGAAGATCGGCATGTCCATCAGTTTCATGCCAGGGGTACGCATTTTCAGCACGGTGGCCAGGAAGTTGACCCCCGTCAACGTTGTCCCCAGACCCGATAGCTGCAGCGCCCAGATGTAGTAGTCCATCCCCACGCCAGGACTGTACTGCAGGCCCGACAGCGGCGGATAGGCAACCCAACCGGTCTTGGCGAATTCGCCGACGCCCAGGGACAGGTTGATCAGCACCACGCCGGAAACCAGCAGCCAGAAGCTCAGGGAGTTCAGGAACGGATAGGCAACGTCACGCGCGCCGATCTGCAGCGGCACTGCAAGGTTCATCAGGCCGGTGAAGAATGGCATCGCCATGAAGATGATCATGATCACACCGTGAGCGGTGAAGATCTGGTCATAGTGTTCAGGTGGCAGGTAACCAGGCGAACCTTCGGTGGCCATGGCCAACTGGGTACGCATCATGATGGCGTCGGCAAAGCCGCGCAGCAGCATGACCATGGCGACGATGATGTACATCACGCCGATTTTCTTGTGGTCGACCGACGTCAGCCACTCGGTCCACAGGTAGGTCCACTTCTTGAAGTAGGTGATTGCAGCGAACAGTGCCACACCGCCGAGCGCGATCATGGCGATGGTGACCATCACGATCGGCTCGTGGAACGGGACCGCTTCCCAACTTAATTTACCAAACATCGTTTACTCCTCTGCCCCGGCAGCTGAATGCGAGTTCATGTCCGTAGCGGCCACTTCTTTCTCTTTCTTCTCGTGCTTGACCTTAGGACCCGGTTTCATGCCTTCGTACTTGTCGACGATGGTCTGGAACAGGTTCGGCGTAACCGAGGAGTAGAGCTCGACTGGGTTGTTCTGGCTCTGCTTGGCAAGAGCTGCGTATTCAGCCTGTTCAAGCTTTTTAGGTGCCTTTTTGACTTCACTTACCCAGGCGTCGAATTCTTCCTGGGTCGTTGCGGTCGCTTTGAATTTCATACCGGTGAAACCGGCACCGCTGTAGTTTGCGGAGATACCGTCCATTTCAGCGTTCTCGTTGGCGATCAGGTGCAGCTTGGTCTGCATGCCCGCCATCGCGTAGATCTGGCCGCCCAGGGCCGGGATGAAGAACGAGTTCATCACAGCGTCCGAAGTGATCCGGAAATTGATCGGCGTGTGCGCCGGGAACACGATCTTGTTGACCGTGGCAATGCCTTGTTCCGGGTAGATGAACAGCCACTTCCAGTCCAGCGCGACCACTTCGATGGTCACAGGCTTGACGTCGGATTCCAGCGGCTTGTATGGGTCCAGGGCGTGGGTCGACTTGTAGGTGATGTAACCCAGGGCAATGATGATCAGCACCGGAACAGTCCACACCGCGATCTCGATCTTGGTGGAGTGATTCCATTTCGGCGTGTAGGTCGCGCTGGTGTTGGAGGCGCGGTATTTCCAGGCGAACAGGAAGGTCATGATGATGACCGGAATCACGACCAACAGCATCAGCAGCGTTGCGGTGATGATCAGGTTTCGCTCATCCAGGCCAACCTGGCCCTTGGGATTGAGCAAGGTCATGTTGCAGCCTGACAGCAACAACGTGCCGATCAGCGGCAATAAGCCTAGTAGTCTGGGGTACCTGTTTTTACTCATCTCACGACCTCTAAAGCAGCTTGCGCAATGCAGTTGGGTTTTGATCGCCAACACTTCACCCTGCCAAGGGTTGGCATTTTTCTTGGATTGAATAAGGGCTGCCCGTCGAGCGTCAGACGCGTTTCGACAAATCCTGGGCCAGCGTTGAGTTCTTATTCGAATTCGTGGTCAAAGGCCTTGTTACAGACCAATTCCATTTGGTGCGGATAGTTGGAGGCACCGACACCTGGGAGTCGCATGAAGCCGCCCGGCCTCTCGACACCCTGTTCCTGCTCAAGCACCTGTGGGTGTGAGCAGCGCCGGGAATTCAGTGCGGGCGATTGTAGTTATGTAGCGTTTTTTAAACCATGTCTCATCCCGAAATAATTTATATCCCGAGCCGCAACAATCCTTCGCGGAACTCGTAAAAGTCGCGCATGTTATCGAAATTGATTCTCAACAAAAACACCAAAAATAGTAGGTCTACCACCGGCAATTCAGACAGTATCGTGGGCTCGACAGCCTGTCAGGATCCTGCCCAAGCCCCCATATCGCGGGGGCTCTGGCAAATCGCCAGCCCCTGTTAAAACTGCCTGCTGCAGCCTGATGAGGACCAAACAAACTGTTTGAAAAACAGGCCAATTTCGTTGCGTGGTCGAGCACCAATCCGGCGCCTTGAAAGCCGGTGCGACACTCAAGATGTGACAACATGTCGCACACTTGTCGCACCCTTCGTTGCCGCACATCACGGTCTTTTTACCCTCCCTCTGAAAATGCAAAAACGCCCCGGTCCTCTGTTCAAGGACCGGGGCGTTTTTCATTCGCGCCGGCGTTGTCGCCGATGACCTCAGCGCAGTGCTTTGCGGTTACGCACGGTGAGCAGCGGAACCAGCACCACCACCAGCACGAAGGCGACCAACGCCCACTGCGCCAGCGACAAACCGAGGATCGGCGGGTATGGCGTAGAGCAGAAGCCGTCGACCTGGAAGCCCAGCGGGAAGATCTTCGCCAGCGGCAAGCCATCGACAATCGGCTGCAGCACATCGACGCCGCAACTCACGGCCGGATAGAACTGCGTGTAGACGTGATGCCCTGCTACACCGACACCTGCCAGCGCGCAGATCACCACCAGGGTTTCAAACACCGTGATGCTGCGACGACTGTGCATGGCCGCACCGACAAAGGCGAAGATCGCGATCAACAGCAAGGCATAACGTTGCAGGATACACAGCGGGCAAGGCGCCTCGCCCAGCACGATTTGCATGTAAAGCGCACCGCCGATCAGCGCCAGGCAGATGATGCCCAGCAATACCAGATAGCGCCGTTCACGCCCCAACCGCATTGTTTCCTCGCTCATCGCGTTTCCCTTAAAAATATCGATTGCCGCCAGTCTACACGCTGAGTTTGCTCTTGGAGAGCCTGGTGCGTAATGGAGGATGTCGGGGGGAATAGACGATAGGCGGGTTAAGAAGGGATTAACTTTCGAGCGGTTTTCAGCATTTGAAACCGTGGTGCGGCATTCGCGAGCAGGCTCGCTCCCACAGTGGATCTACGCCAGGCATAAAGACTGTGTTCGCTGA
>NZ_JBSVWS010000244.1:0-6662 GCF_054071155.1 Pseudomonas sp. SDO5532_S415
GTATCAGACGACTCAGTACTGCCTGACACGCCGCCTTCGCGAGCAGGCTCGCTCCCACAGAGGATGTGGTTTTTTACTTCACCGTGCTGTCTTGCTTGATATCCCCGCAAAATATATCGGCGTTGCCATCGGTCGCTGCCGATCGCACGACGATGGAGTACCCACCCGACAGCAAAATCGGCAGTGCGACCGGTGCGCTTCTTGAGAAGGTCCAGCCGCGCACGGGTTGGCGTTCGGTGTTGACCTTGTCATTCATGGCGTAGGCCACGGGGCCGGGTTGTTGGCAGCTGCCTTTATTGATAAAGGAATAAAGGCGCAAGGGTAGAACCGCGCCGCTTGGGACACCGCTGATGAAGAAACTGAGTCCGGTTTGCTTGTCCCAGTCGGTCAAGGTCACATTGCCGATCTGCCCCGGGTTTTGCCGAGTGGCGGTCAGTGGAACGTTCACGCCATGGTTTGACGAAGTGGCGCAGCCGAAGAGGCTTGCGGTGATGATCAGAGCTGCTAATGATTGTCCGGGATTCATTGCCAAACTCCTGTGCTTAAGACGTGCCATTGGAGATTAGCGGGTATCGCGCATTCATCACGTCCCGGGCTGTGCCGATGTGAGTTCATCGTGAGGACGCGGGCTCACGCCTTGGCCCGGTGACGCAGGCGCGAGTAGGAAATCAGCATGCTGGTCAGTTCTTGTGTGACTGGGGTGAAGGGTGAGACGCGACGGCTGATCAAGCACACCGCCCGCGATTCCAATGGCTCGCGTATCGCAATGCTGGTCAGCGATGAGGAAAACAGCTTCATGCCGGGCAGCAGGCTGGGCTCGATGGTCAGGTAATCCGTCTCGGAGACGATATGCAGGATCTCCAGCAACGATTCGGTCGTGATCGCGATCTTTGGGGCTGGCAAGCCTTCGGCTCTGAACAGCTCGACCAGATGGTTCTCGGCACTCCCGACAACCCCGGCGGGCCGGACGCTGATCCACTGGCAATCGGCCAGGTCGCGCACTGAGCGAGCATCCGCCAAGGGGTGGCCCCTGCGCGCAATGACGCTGGCTTTCGAGCTGTAAAGCCGTTCAATGTGCAGGTCGGTATCGCTGACGTCGGCGCTCAGTGGGCACATCACAAAGTCGAGCCGGCCAGCGCGAATCATCTCGATCAGCATCTTCGTCTTGCCACTGGCAACGTGTAACCGCACGTTGGGAAAACGATGGGTGAAACTGCTGAAGACCGGCATCAAGCACGCCGCCAGGGGTTCCGCCGTGACACCCAATGCGATCTGACCTTCGGGCAGGCCATTGCACTGTCGGACGTCTTGTACCGCGCGATCGCAATCCAGAATGATCGAGCGCGCCCGGGTCAGGAACACCTTGCCGGCCACGGTCAGGCTGATGCCCTGATTGGAGCGCACCAACAAGGTGACCCCCAGTTCTCTTTCCAGGCTTCGAATCGACTCGGTCAACGTACTCTGGGCAGCGTCCAGTTCTCGTGCCGCCGAACGAAAGCTGCCCATGTCGACAACCGAGCAGAAGGCGCGAAGCTGGATCAGCTTCATGAAGCAGTGATCCAGTTATTGCCGTTGTGGCCACAGCAAGCGTGCGCGATAGAGGTGAAGAGTGTTTGGCTGCTTCCAGTGTTCATGGCTGAGTCTCCAAGGGTAGGGGGATGCGTTTATCGTTGTCGATTAGATCGTATGCGATGTATTAATGTTCAACCAAAGACCGGGTGATGTCAAAACTAATCTTGCGTCCTGGCGACGGGCGGTGGAGCAGGGGGATGGGCGGAAAAGCCGAAGATGATCGGTTTTTCCGTTCTGTTCGGTCCCTCGGGCGTGTCTATAAAATCAATGCTGTCAGATAGTTACGTGTCTTCTTGGCTATTTGATTCTCATAAAAAACTTAAAGGAATCACCGATGAGCAACATCGAAAAAGTCCTGGTCACCGGCAAAACCCACACCACCCTGAGCAACTCCGGCAGCACCTCGCGCGGGCATAATGGCAACCTCGATATCCAACTCTCGATCCCCGGGAGTGCCGAACCGGCCCACGTATTCGCCGCCACCCAACCGCACCCGACGGCCGAGCAGTTGTTTGCCGGCGCATGGTCGGCCTGCTACATCGCGGCGGTCGGCCTTGCGGCCAAAGCCTTGAAGGTGACTGTTCCAGCCGACGTCTGCGTCGATATCGAGATCGACCTGGGTCAAGCCGGCAACGCTTACCTCCTTCAGGCCCGGCTGAATCTACGGCTGCCAGGTCTGACGCATGAGGTCGCGTCCGCTGTCGCACATGCCGCGGATCAAATGTGCCCCTACTCGAAAGCAACCCGCGGCAACATCGACGTTGTCTTGAATGTCCAGACGTCGTGATTGATATAAATAACTGACTTTCCAGGCGTGTTGAAACACCAACCTGAATACCTGCTTATCGATACTTCCCAGTAAAAAATATAACTGACGGCAAGTTGGTCGAGAGCATTTTCAATCGAAGGCGGGCTCGGCGTGACGTTGCGTCGTGGGAATCTGCATGCCAAAAAACATCAAACAAACCTCCCTGAGCAGACGCAAGTTTTGCGGCGTTGCCGCGGTGACATGTGCGGCTGCACCCTTGGGTTTACTCGGTTTTTCAATCAGGACTGACGCTATGACGAATACTTCAAACAAGACAGAGAGTGTTTCCACTGCAATACGTCCCTTTCATTTCAGCGCTAAAGAGTCGGAGCTTTCAGAGTTGCGCAGACGTATAACAGCGACGAGGTGGCCGGATAAGGAATTAGTCAATGACTCCTCTCAAGGGGTACAACTGGCGACCATCCAGAAATTGGCCAAACATTGGGCTACCCAATACGACTGGCGAGTTATTGAGTCGAAAATAAACGCCGTTCCGAACTTCATCACCCACATTGATGGCCTGGATATCCATTTCATCCATGTCCGCTCTAAACACGAGAATGCGCTTCCACTATTGATGGCGCACGGATGGCCCGGGTCGGTGATCGAGTTGATGAAAGTCATCGGTCCACTCACTGATCCAACGGCGTACGGCGGCAATGCTTGCGATGCGTTCAGCCTGGTGATTCCATCGATGCCGGGTTACGGCTTCTCGGAGAAACCGAAAGTGACCGGTTGGAATCCTGTGCGTATCGCCGATGCCTACATCGAGTTGATGAAGCGTCTTGGGTACACCCGGTATGGGGCGCAAGGAGGTGACTGGGGCTCTATCGTCGTCGACCTGATGGCTGTGAAGGCGCCGCCTGGCTTGATCGGCATTCATTCGAACATGCCCGGCGTCATCCCGCCTGACATTGATGCGGCCTTGTTTCGCGGCGAGCCGGTTCCCGCGGGTCTGTCCGAGGAAGAACAGCTCGCGGCGAATCAACTCGCCAACACCTACAAACACATCGGCTACGCGATCATGATGGGTGACAGGCCGCAATCGCTGACAGGCCTGGCAGATTCACCGGTCGGCCTGGCGGCCTTCATGCTCGATCACGATCCCAAAAGCTACGAAATGATTGCGCGCGCCATCGACGGCCAACCGGAAGGTCTCACACCCGATGACGTCCTCGACAACATCACGCTGTTCTGGCTCACCAACACCGCCGTTTCCTCGGGGCGGCTCTATTGGGAAAACAAATCGACATTCTTCGCGGTCAAGGGCGTCAACATCCCGGTGGCGGTCAGCGTGTTTCCCGATGAACTGTATGCAGCGCCGAAAAGCTGGTCGCAGAAGGCTTATCCCAAGCTGGTGCACTACAACAAACTTGCCAAGGGCGGGCACTTTGCCGCGTGGGAGCAACCGGCGCTTTTCTCACAGGAAGTCCGCGCTGGATTCAAGTCGCTGAGGTGAGCGACACGTCCATAGGCCTCTAAGACCTGATTTGGCGTGTATTGATCAGGAGGCTCGGTTCGGATTGTTGAGCGTCAGGCGTGAAAGCGGTCCGAACCGTGCGGGGGCTTTTCATCGAGTCTCGCGTACGGGTCGGCATTGACCCGGTTACCGAAGCTAAAGCGCGACACTTCGAGCATCCCGGCGCACCGCCTGGGGGGGCACACCATAACCTCGCATAAAAGCTTCGCGCATGTGTCGACGATCGCGAAACCCGGTTTCCCTCGCGATCATTTCCAGAGAGTGGCGGCCTTGCTCGATCATTAACCGCGCAGCCTCCAGCCGCAGACCTTCAATGGCCTTCGCTGGCGATTGCCCGGTTTCCGAGGTGAACACTCGGGTGAATTGGCGCGGGCTCAAGTATGCGGTCTCTGCCAACTCCTCTACGCTGAGCGGCCGCGTCAGGTTTTGACGCACATAGTTCAGCACGTTCTGGATGCGATCCGACTTGGGGGCCAAGTCAAGCATCTCTGAATGTTGCGATTGCCCACCCGAACGGCGCTGGTGCATCACTAAATTGTGCGCAACCGAACGCGCTACGTCTGCCCCAAGGTCCTTTTCTACCATTCCCAAGGCGAGGTCGAGTCCTGCGGTCATGCCGGCAGAGGTCCAGATGGGGCCGTCGATAATGTAGATGCGGTCATCGTCGACATCGATGTTCGGATAGCGCTTTTGCATTTCCTGGGCGAAAAACCAGTGGGTCGTGGCGCGGCGCCCGTCGAGCAGACCGGCTTCGGCCAAAACGAAGCTACCGGTGCAGACGCCAGCGGTGCGCCGTGCCTGATTACCGGCCTGTCGCACGAAGTCCAGCACGGCCTCCACTGGCTCCGCGGTCAGTGGATCGCTGACCCCGATGATGATCCACGTGTCAGCCAGTCTGGGCGCCTCCATTGGACGCGTATCAACTGCGAGCCCCAGCGACGAGCGCACCAGGCCACCAGACGGCGAGAAAATCTCGATCGTGTAGAAAGGGCTCTTCACAACGAAATTGGCGTATTCGAACACCGTCTGCGTCGCCAATGAAAGCATCTGGAACCCATCCGTCAGCAGATAGCCGATGCGGTGCATACACGTTTCCTCCGATGTCCTAAAAGACGACCATAAACGTCATTTAGGACGTCGTCAAATCGGTGCAATATCAGCTCTGTCGATAGAAACGGTGCGCTAAACCCAGCATGTGACGATCCCAATGTGCGGGGAACTTCGAGTTCTCTAATGAAGTTCCCTTGCCTACAAATAGAGGTGCTTACTGATGAAAACTTTTCTGGTTACAGGCGCTACCGGCGCAACAGGTTCTCCGACTGTCAAATTCCTGCTGGAGAAAGGTCATCGAGTAAATGCGCTTGTTCGCAGCGAAGATGCGCGCGCCCAAAAGCTTCGAGATCAGGGTGCTAATGTCTTTGTAGGAGATCTGCTAAACCTCAAGCACGTTCGCACGGCGATGGAAGGCGTTGATGGGGCATACTTCTGCTATCCGCTAACCGCGGGCTTAGTTGAGGCGGCAGTGATATTTTCCCAGGCGGCAAGGGAACAAGGGGTAAAGCACATTGTAAATTTGTCGCAAAAGCAATCACGTCCCGATGCGCGCAGTCCGGCCACCCTGAATCACTGGATGTCCGAGCAAGTGTTTATTTGGACCGGGATCCCCACTACTCATCTGCGTATTACCTTCTTTGCCGAGTGGATGCTCTATATTGCGCCCCTGATTCAGTTTGGCCGGTATGTCACGCCATTCGACCCTGACAGCCGATTTGCTCCTTTGGCTGCAAGTGATATCGGACGCATCGTTACAGGTATCCTGACCAATCCTGAAGGGCATGGCCATCAGACTTATGAACTGCATGGGCCAGAAGAATACAGCCACCAGGAACTGGCCGGCCTCCTGAGTACTGTTCTAGGCAAAGAGGTCCGCTTTGAACAGATCCCGGTTGAGGACTTCGTCTGCCTGCTGGGTCTGGACCACGATCGCTCTTATCTTTCGCATTTCAGTGCAGTAAAGATTGACCAACGTGAAAGGCGCTTGGAAGGTTTAGACAGCATCGGCACCGCTATCATCGGCCAGCCCCTGCTGACCCCTGCGCAGTTTATCGAACTGCACCGTAATCTGCTGACTTAAACCCATCTCGGCATGGAGTATGTTAACTGACTGCTCCATGCCGACTATTTCAACAATGAAAAGGTAGGGGTGAGTTGGCATTCAGATACTCAGAATGTCCTGGTTTTGCGCAGTTTAAAATTGCCTCCCCCCTTGCGCTCATCTAAAAACGCAAGCATTTCGTCCTTTTTAACATCGGCGAACGATTTTATATGAGGGTTACCCAAATGCTCGATCGTAAACACATCAGTCTCGATACCGATCCGGATCTCGGTTAGAACCTCGTCCTTGCTTAAGTCAAGACGGCTAAGTAGTTCATGGAGCTTCAGTCCATTAAAGTCTCCCGAAGTGAAATACTTTTCTTCGATGAATTTGTAAACACGTTTGACTCGTGGGACTCGAATGGCTGCTTCTGGCCGGAAACCGTTCTATGAATCTTACTTGGCAAGGGGCCTGGCCAGAACTCAGGCTCTGGTCATTCTCGCCCGTAAGCTCTGCCGGGTGGCATTTGCTCTCATGAAAAATCAGAGCGAATACCAGCCAAATTTAAAGCTGCAGGGTTCCCCTGCAACATAGAATCTCCCACAGGTTTCGCGCAGGTCCCTGTGGGAGCGGAGTGCTGTTCACTTAAGAAAATCTTGAGTCTTACCAATCCTTGTGGCGAGCGAGCTTGCTCGCGCAGGGCTGCG
>NZ_JBSVWS010000245.1:0-6595 GCF_054071155.1 Pseudomonas sp. SDO5532_S415
CAGTCAATATTGATGTCGACTGACACTCTGTCTTCGCGAGCAGGCTCGCTCCCACATTGGCTTCAGGTGCTTACAAAGAAAGTTCGCAGGCGAGCCGTAATCCTCGGACAAGCCCGCTTTCATACCTGTGTATGAATCGCTTAAACCCACACATGACCCCACTGACCCTGTGTACGAGTGACGTCGTACCGGGTGCGACTTACATTGAGACCACGCATTCGGTCGGCAGACAAACGTCTCGCCCCGCCGATGAATGATCGCGGCAGCCGATCATTCTCCCGTGCAATACCCAGGCCACTCTTCCCGATCACAGGGCCGGGTTTTCTGCGCCCGCATACCCGTTATGCGGGCGTTTTTTTTGGAACATTGAGGTGATTCCATGGGTGAATACCGCAAATTATGGTGGTCGCTGATTGGCGTCCTCGGCGTAACCTTCTGCCTGCTCGGATGGTTCGGCCGCGAGATCTATCGGCAGGCACCGCCCATTCCCGAGCAGGTGCAAAACGTCGAAGGCAAGACCCTGTTCCGAGCCTCCGACATCCTCGACGGCCAGACCGCCTGGCAGGGCATTGGCGGCATGCAGCTGGGCTCGATCTGGGGTCATGGCGCCTATCAGGCGCCGGACTGGACCGCCGACTGGCTGCACCGCGAGTTGCTCGCCTGGCTGGACCTGGCGGCGCAGCAGACTTACGGCAAGGCTTACCAGGCCATCGACGACGATCAGCAGGCTCTGTTGCGTCATCAACTCAAACGCGAGTACCGCGGCAACCGGCTGGTGAACGGCACCCTGGTGCTCAGCGAGCGCCGCGTGCAAGCCATCGCGCAAACCGCTGCGTATTACCATGCGCTGTTCGGCAACGACGTTTCGCTGCACGGCAGCCGCGAAAGCTTCGCCATGAAAGAAAACACCTTGCCCGACGCCGCGCGACGCCAGCAGTTGACGTACTTTTTCTTCTGGACCGCCTGGGCCGCCGCTACCGAACGCGACGGCCAGGACGCGACCTTTACCAACAACTGGCCCCACGAACCCTTGATCGATAACCACCCGACCGCCGAAAACATCGTCTGGTCGATTGTCAGCATCGTCGTGTTGCTGGCGGGTATCGGTTTCCTGGTCTGGGGCTGGGCATTCTTGCGCAACCACGAAGAAGGCGAGCCCAAGGTCCCGGCCAAGGATCCATTGAGCCTGATCAAACTCACACCTTCGCAAAAGGCCCTGGGCAAGTACTTGCTGCTGGTCGGTGGGCTATTCGGCTTCCAGGTATTGATGGGCGGGGTGACGGCGCATTACACGGTCGAGGGCCAGGATTTCTACGGGCTGCCGCTGTCGAAGTGGTTTCCCTACTCGCTGACCCGGACCTGGCATTTGCAGAGCGCCATGTTCTGGATCGCCACCGGCTTCCTCGCAGCGGGCCTGTTTCTGGCGCCGTTCATCAACGGCGGCAAAGACCCGAAATGGCAGAAGCTCGGCGTCGATGTGCTGTTCTGGGCGCTGGTACTGGTGGTTGTGGGGTCGTATGCAGGCAACTTCCTCGCCATCGCGCAATTGATGCCACAGGACTGGAGCTTCTGGCTGGGGCATCAGGGTTACGAATACGTAGACCTGGGCCGTCTGTGGCAAATCGCCAAGTTTGCCGGGATCGTGTTCTGGCTGGTGCTGATGTTGCGTGCCATGGTTCCTGCCCTGCGTCAGCCCGGTGATAAAAACCTGCTGGCGCTGCTCGCGGCGTCGGTGGTGGCCATCGGTCTGTTCTACGGCGCGGGCCTGTTCTACGGCGAGCGCACCAACCTGTCGGTCATGGAATACTGGCGCTGGTGGGTCGTGCATCTGTGGGTCGAAGGTTTCTTTGAAGTCTTTGCCACCACCGCCCTGGCCTTCATCTTTACCAGCATGGGCCTGGTTTCCAAGCGCCTGGCCACCACCGCCACCCTCGGCTCGGCCTCGCTGTTCATGCTCGGCGGCGTTCCCGGCACGTTTCACCACATCTACTTCGCCGGCACTACCACGCCAGTGATGGCCGTGGGCGCAACTTTCAGCGCGCTGGAAGTGGTCCCGCTGATTCTGCTGGGGCACGAAGCCTGGGAAAACTGGCGCCTGAAAGAACGCGCAACCTGGATGGCGCAGATTCGTTGGCCGCTGCAATTCTTCATCGCCACGGCGTTCTGGAACATGCTGGGTGCCGGTGTGTTCGGCTTCCTGATCAACCCGCCGATTGCGCTGTTTTACATCCAGGGCCTGAACACTACGCCCATGCATGCACACGCGGCCTTGTTCGGGGTTTACGGCTCGCTGGCGCTGGGCTTCAGCCTGCTGATCCTGCGTTACCTGCGACCGAACCTGCAGTTCAACGACCGACTGATGAACACCGGGTTCTGGTGGCTCAACGGCGGCCTGATGCTGATGATCGTCACCAGCCTCCTGCCCATCGGCATCCTGCAGTTCTACGCGAGCGCCAGCCAGGGCTTGTGGTACGCCCGCAGCGAAGCGTTCATGCAGCAGGACCTGCTGCAAACCCTGCGCTGGGTCCGCACCTTCGGCGACATCGTGTTTCTGGTGGGTGCCTTTGCCGTGATCTGGCAAATCGCCGGTGGCTTACTGTTTTCGTCCCGGCATCCGCGTGTCGTGGAAGCGGCGACAGTCAGCCGGCAGCGTTAAAACGCAGGTACAAAAAAGGGCGCCAACGGCGCCCTTTTCATTGCTTCGGCTTAGTGTTGCAGAGCCGGCTTTTGCGTCCCGTTGATCGGGATGCGTTTGGCTTTCGCCTCTTCCGGAACAACCCGCAGCAGATCGATGCTCAACAGCCCGTTGCTGAGGCCGGCGGCCTTGATTTCGATGTGATCCGCCAGGCGGAAGGACAGTTTGAAGGCACGCTGAGCGATGCCTTGATGCAGGAAGGTCACGCCTTCGTTGGCATCACGTTTGCCGCCACTGATGGTCAGCACACCCTTTTCCACTTGCAGCTCCAGGTCGTCTTCCTGGAAACCGGCTGCCGCCACGACGATGCGGTATTGGTCGTCACCGTGCTTTTCGACGTTATAGGGTGGATAGGTGCTGCCTGGCTCGTTGCGCAGGGCGGTTTCGAACAGGTCGTTGAAACGGTCGAAGCCTACCGAGGAACGGAACAGAGGCGCCAGGGAAAATGCAGTACTCATGATTCAAATCTCCTGAAAACAATCAGCAAGGTTTTTTGTCTCCGCGACCCGAATTCGGCATCGCGTAACCCTTAGATAGGGACCGCTGATTGCATTTCAAGAGTTTTTTTCGGTTTTTTTTAACAATAGGTTCAGGCTGCTTCAGCCATCGGCAGCCCCAGCAAACGCGAAACCTGATCCAGCTCGGTCTCGCGCCGCAAGACAGTGAACAGCTCAACCGCTTCGGGGTAATTGCGCGTCAGCATCGCCAGCCACTGCTTCAATCGTCCCGGCGATTGACGTGGCGTCATCTGTGCCTTGGCTTGCAGCCAGAAGTCCTGGAGCAGCGGCAGCAGTTCGGCCCAGGTCATCTCGACAACCTCCTCGCCGGCACGCGCCGCGGCGATTTGCCGGGCCAGATCCGGACGCGAAACCAGACCGCGGCCCAGCATGATGTCTTCCACGCCGCTGATCTCGCGGCAACGGCGCCAGTCTTCAACGCTCCAGATATCGCCGTTGGCAAACACCGGCACCTTGACCACGTCCTGTACCCGCGGAATCCATTCCCAGTGTGCCGGAGGCTTGTAGCCGTCGGTCTTGGTCCGCGCGTGAACCACGATGTGCTCCGCGCCCCCTTCGGCCAGGGCGGTGGCACACACCAGCGAACCGTCCGGGCTGTCGAAGCCCAGACGCATCTTGGCCGTCACCGGAATGTGCGCCGGAACGGCGCGACGGACATGTTCGACGATCCGGTTCAGCAGCTCAGGCTCCTTGAGCAGCACCGCGCCACCACGGGATTTGTTCACGGTCTTGGCCGGGCAGCCGAAGTTCAGGTCGATCACTTCCGAGCCCAGCTCACAGGCCAGCGCGGCGTTTTCCGCCAGGCAAACCGGGTCTGAACCCAACAATTGCACGCGCAGCGGCACACCGGACGCGGTTCGGGCACCGGTCAGCAGTTCAGGGCCGAATTTGTGGAAATAGGCCGGCGTCAGCAGTTGATCGTTGATCCGGATAAATTCGGTCACGCACCAATCGATACCGCCCACACGGGTCAGTACGTCGCGCAGGATGTTGTCGACCAACCCCTCCATGGGCGCCAAAGCAATTTGCATGAAAAACACACTCAACGAAAAACGTGCGGCAGTTTACTGGTTTCGGAGGGAATCTGCAGAACATCGCAGATCACCCCGTGGGAGCTGTGCCGAGCACAAAAAGTCCCGATCACCCCAATCAACTGTGGGAGCGAGCCTGCTCGCGAAAGCGGCGTATCAGTCGGCATCAATATTGAATGTGCCGTCGTCTTCGCGAGCAAGCCCGCACACATTTTAGATTTTGGCGGTGTCCAATATCTGTAACGCCGGACCATAGCCCTCAATGAACTCCGCCGGCATGCGCTTGGGCTTGCCCGTGGACAGTTCGATGCAGACGAAGGTGGTTTGCGCGCGCAGCAACGTCGAATTGTCGCTGGGGCGCTTCAATTGGAAATGGCGGGTCATTTTCAGTCGCTGGTCCCAATCGACGATCCACGTCGCCAATTGCAGTTCGTCGCCTTCATAGGCGGCCGCCAGGTAATCGATCTCATGCCGCACCACCGCCATCGCCCGGTCCAGTCGACGGTATTCGACCAGATCCAGGCCAAGGCGTTGGGAGTGGCGCCAGGCACAGCGTTCGAGCCAGGTCACATACACCGCGTTGTTGGCGTGCCCCAGGCCGTCGATATCCTCGGCGCCCACCTGCAGATCAATAATAAATGGCGTTGCCCGATCCCAGCCCATGCCCCACTCCCGGTCAGATGATTTCGACCGGGGCAGTGTAACGGATGCTCAGGCCGATTGGCGCGATTGCAGGCTACGACCGGCCAGCAGTGATAACACGCCATCAATGACCCGCGGATCAGCAAGGACCCGCTGATGACCACCCTCCTCCAGGCGCAACAGGCGGCTGTCGAACCAGGCTTCGTGGATCAATTGCGATTCCTTGACCGGGACGAAATTGTCGTCCTCGGCATGGACAATCAGACCAGGCATGTCCAGTTGATAGTGCGCGACATCCAGCGTGGCAGCACGCATGCCAACGTCCTTCTCGACCTGGCGAATGAATGCCGAACGGGCTTTCGGTGGCAATCGCACATAGCGGGCAAAACCACGGAGTACGCCGAGGATCCGCGCCGGCGCGGCGATGCTGACCAGCGTTTCAGTCCGCAAGCCCAGTTGCACGGCAAGCATGGCACTGGCGCCGCCCATGGAATGGCCGATGACAGCCTGCAGCGGCGGTAATTCGGCGGCGGCTTCGAGCATGGCACGGGCAAACAACACGACATTCGCCTCGGTGCCCGGAGAGCGACCGTGTGCCGGACCATCGAGGGCAACCACGGTGTAACCGGCATCGACGAGCGCGGTGATAAGGCTGGCAAACTGCGTTGGCCGACCTTCCCAGCCGTGCATCAGCAACACCGCCGGCCCCTGCCCCCAACGCAACGCCGAGAGACCGAAACGCAAAGTGATCCGTTCGGACTTTGCCAGCAACGGCAATTCCCAATCACGCGGTGGAAAATCTCGCGGCGTCATGAACGCCAATCGCATTTTGCTTGCGACCAGTTTTGGAGCAAACCAACCCAAGGTGCCATTAACGCCACGAACCCACTTCAACGTGCTCATCGCTGTCTCCCAAGGCTTTGCCTTCAGGTCAACGCACCGCAGACTTGGCGGCGCGAAGCAATCGATCGGATAAATCACCAGGACCCAGCGCCCGTGCAAGCGCCAGACCGCCCACCATCAAGGCCATGTCGGCCAAAGCTTTGTCGATATCTTCAGGACTGGCCGCCAACTGCGCGACCATCAACTCCAAATGCTCGTTCAGCGCGATCCGGAACGTCTCAGGCAGACGTCCGAGCTCGCCGATCGAGGCCGGGATCGGGCACGCAGACTCGCTGGAATCACGGTGTTTGCGTGACAGATAGAACGCAGCGACCAAGGCGCGACGCTCTTCACCGGTCAACTCGGCATCCATGTCGGCAATCAAGTCACGACGGCGACCCAGCAACTGCTTGAACGCCTCCAGCATCATCGCGTCCTTGCTTTCGAAGTGCGCATAGAAGCCGCCGACGGTCAGGCCGGCCGCGCCCATCACTTCGCCCACGCTCGGTTCGGCCGGGCCACGCTGGATCAGCGCTGCGCTGGCGGCCTTGAGAATGCGTTCGCGGGTTTGAGCTTTTTTATCGTTCATCGTTGCCTCCGAATATTACGACTAGAATATTATTCTCATAATAATTTTCTGCAAGTCGTGGATGTGACCGCTGGTCTGAAGAACAGTTTGAAAGAAATGGGGGATTTGGCCAAACGCCAGACAAACAAAAGGGCCATTCAATAATTGAATGACCCTTATAAAATCCCGCAGAGCGGGTAATCGTGGCGTCCCCTAGGGGACTCGAACCCCTGTTACCGCCGTGAAAGGGCGGTGTCCT
>NZ_JBSVWS010000246.1:0-6399 GCF_054071155.1 Pseudomonas sp. SDO5532_S415
AGACACCCTTAATGTGCCTGTCCCGCCGCCTTCGCGAGCAGGCTCGCTCCCACAAAATGCACAACACTGGGTTTGCTCCAGGGAAGGCAAAAAGCATCCATAGAGTGTTGTTCACTAATGTTCATTGTCAATCGTTGAAGTGTTCAGTTGTTCAGCCACAGTTGTTCATTTCTGTTCAGCATCGAACGGCATTTCTATCTGAATTTCCTGTTTTTCTAATCAGATCAATCGCTTGCGATTTCTGGCACAAATGTCGCTATGTAGCTCCGGTCGCTTGACTCCAAAAACAAAAAAGGCCGAGCCATGTCATTAACCCTGGAGCATGTCAGCCGCACCGTCGAGGGCCAGACCTGGATTGACGATGCGTGCCTGCGTTTCGAACCCGGATCTTTCAACGTTTTGCTCGGGCGCACGCTGTCCGGTAAAACCAGTCTCATGCGCCTGATGGCCGGGCTGGACAAGCCTGACAGCGGTCGCATCCTGATGAATGGCGTCGATGTCACCCAGCGTCCGGTGCGCCTGCGCAACGTGTCGATGGTCTATCAGCAGTTCATCAATTACCCGACCATGACCGTCTTCGAGAACATCGCCTCGCCCTTGCGCCAGGCCGGTGTATCCAATGAGCTGATCCAGAGCAAAGTGCTGGAAACCGCGAAGATGCTGCGCATCGAGAAATTCCTCAAGCGCTATCCTCTCGAACTTTCCGGTGGTCAGCAGCAGCGCACGGCGATGGCCCGGGCACTGGTCAAGGACGCCGAACTGATCCTGTTCGACGAGCCGCTGGTCAACCTCGACTATAAGTTGCGCGAAGAGCTGCGCCAGGAAATGCGTGAGCTGTTCAAGGCGCACCACACCATCGCCATCTATGCCACCACCGAGCCCAACGAAGCCCTGGCGCTGGGTGGCACCACGACCATTCTTCACGAAGGCCGGGTGGTTCAGAGCGGCAAGTCGTCCGAGGTCTATCACCAGCCGCAGACCGTGCTGGCGGCCGAGCTGTTTTCCGAGCCGCCGATCAACCTGATGCCGGGTCGCATTGCCGGTAACGAAGTGAGCTTCGCCAATTTCGTGCATTTTCCGTTGAACGTCGATTTGCGCCCGGTGGGCGAGGGCGAGTTCCGTTTCGGTGTGCGCCCCAGTCATATCTCGCTGGTGCCGAGCAACGACGATGACCTTGAACTGGCGGTGACCGTCGAAGTCGCGGAAATCAGCGGTTCGGAAACCTTCCTGCACGTGCGCAACGAGCATTTCCTGCTGGTGCTGCACCTGCCTGGCGTTCACGAATACGACGTCGATGCGCCGATCCGCATCTACATCCCGACCCATAAACTGTTTGTGTTCGATACGCAGGGGCGGCTGGTTCAGGCGCCGGGCCGGCGTGTCGCGAGGGTTGCCTGATGGCCGAAATCCGTTTGCAGAACCTCGCCCACAGCTACACCAGCACGCCGAGCGGTCCCGAGGATTACGCCATCCGCGAGATGGACCATATCTGGGAACAGGGTGGCGCCTATGCCTTGCTCGGCCCGTCGGGCTGCGGCAAGTCGACCTTGCTCAATATCATTTCCGGATTGCTCAGCCCGTCCCAGGGCCATGTGCTGTTCGACGGTAAAGCGGTCAACAACCTGACCCCGGAAAAACGCAACATCGCCCAGGTTTTCCAGTTTCCGGTGGTTTACGACACCATGACGGTGTTCGACAACCTGGCCTTCCCCCTGCGTAACCAGGGCATGGCCGAGGCGAAAATTCACACCAAGGTGCAGGAAATTGCCGAAGTCCTCGACCTTCAGAGCTTGCTGAGCAAAAAGGCCCGCAACCTCACCGCCGACGAAAAACAGAAAGTCTCCATGGGCCGTGGGCTGGTGCGCGATGACGTGTCGGCGATCCTGTTCGATGAACCGCTGACGGTGATCGACCCGCACTTGAAGTGGAAGCTGCGGCGCAAGCTCAAGCAGATCCACGAGCAGTTCAACATCACCATGGTCTATGTCACCCATGATCAGCTGGAGGCTTCGACCTTCGCCGACAAGATCGCCGTGATGTACGGCGGCCAGATCGTGCAGTTCGGCACGCCACGGGAACTGTTCGAGCGGCCGAGTCATACCTTTGTCGGTTATTTCATCGGCAGCCCCGGCATGAACCTGATCGAGGTACAACCGCAAGCGGGTGGTGTCGGTTTCGCGTCGACCCATTTGCCGCTGTCCGAAGCCATGCAGAAGCGTATCGCCGAGTCCACCTGGCAAACCCTGAAGGTCGGCATTCGGCCAGAGTTTGTCCACGTGTGGGATGAGCCGTTTGATGACGCGCTGCGGGCACAAGTCGTACACGTCGAAGACCTCGGCACCTACAAGATCATGACCCTGAACCTCGACGGCGTGCCGCTGAAAGTGCGTCTGGCCGAAGACAAACCGGTGCCCGAAGGCACGGCCTACATCAGTTTTCCGGCGCAATGGCTGATGGTCTACGCCGACGAATTCCTCCTCGAAGCACAATCCACCAGTGAGGCGCAGCCATGAACAAGGTGCAGAACAACAAGGCCTGGTGGCTGGTGCTGCCGGTGTTTTTGCTGGTGGCGTTCAGTGCGGTGATCCCGATGATGACCGTGGTCAACTACTCGGTGCAGGACATCTTCGACCAGTCCAGCCGCTATTTCGTGGGGGCCGACTGGTACAAGCAGGTGTTGCTCGATCCGCGTCTGCACGACTCGTTGCTGCGCCAGTTCATCTATTCGGCCTGCGTGCTGCTGATCGAAATCCCCCTGGGCATCGCGATTGCCCTGACCATGCCGACCAAGGGCCGCTGGTCGTCGGTGGTGCTGATCATCCTGGCGATTCCGCTGCTGATCCCGTGGAACGTGGTCGGCACCATCTGGCAGATCTTTGGCCGGGCCGACATCGGCTTGCTAGGCTCCAGTCTCAATGCCATGGGCATCAGCTACAACTACGCGGCGAATACCATGGACGCCTGGGTCACCGTGCTGGTGATGGACGTCTGGCACTGGACGTCACTGGTGGCGCTGTTGTGCTTCTCCGGCCTGCGGGCGATCCCGGACGTGTACTACCAGGCAGCACGGATTGACCGGGCCTCGGCCTGGGCGGTGTTCCGGCACATCCAGTTGCCCAAGCTCAAGAGCGTGTTGCTGATCGCGGTGATGCTGCGATTCATGGACAGCTTCATGATCTACACCGAGCCGTTCGTGCTGACCGGCGGCGGACCGGGCAATGCCACGACCTTCCTCAGCCAGACCCTGACGCAAATGGCGATCGGGCAGTTCGACCTCGGCCCGGCGGCGGCGTTCTCGCTGGTGTACTTCCTGATCATCCTGTTGGTGTCCTGGCTGTTCTACACCGCCATGACTCACTCTGACGCCAACCGTTGAGGCCTGCGCCATGAGCAAAAGAAAGCTGATTCCGCTGCTGATCTACATCCTGTTCCTGCTGGTGCCGATCTACTGGCTGCTGAACATGTCCTTCAAGAGCAACACCGAAATCCTCGGCGGTTTGACGCTGTTTCCCCAGGATTTCACCTTCCACAACTACAAGGTGATTTTCACCGATCCGGCCTGGTACACCGGTTACCTCAACTCGTTGTACTACGTAAGCCTGAACACGGTGATCTCGCTGAGCGTGGCGTTGCCGGCGGCTTATGCGTTCTCGCGTTACCGCTTCCTCGGCGACAAGCACCTGTTCTTCTGGCTGCTGACCAACCGCATGGCGCCACCGGCGGTGTTTTTGCTGCCGTTCTTCCAGTTGTATTCGTCGATCGGGTTGTTCGATACCCACATCGCCGTGGCACTGGCCCACTGTTTGTTCAACGTGCCGCTGGCGGTGTGGATTCTCGAAGGCTTCATGTCCAGTGTACCCAAGGAAATCGACGAAACCGCCTACATCGACGGCTACAGTTTCCCCAAGTTCTTCGTGAAGATCTTCATCCCGCTGATCGGCTCCGGCATCGGTGTGACGGCGTTTTTCTGCTTCATGTTTTCCTGGGTCGAACTGCTGCTGGCGCGCACCCTCACCTCGGTGAACGCCAAACCCATCGCGGCAGTCATGACCCGTACGGTTTCGGCGTCCGGTATTGACTGGGGCGTGCTGGCGGCGGCGGGGGTGTTGACCATCCTGCCGGGCATGCTGGTGATCTGGTTTGTTCGCAACCACGTGGCCAAAGGCTTTGCCCTGGGCCGGGTATGAGGAATCGATGATGGAATGGATGAGCTGGACCGTCCCGACGGCGGCATTTTTCAGCGTTATTGGCTTGATCCTGGTGGGCATGACGACCTGGGAGTTGCGTTCGCCAAGCATTCTTCGGCGAGGCTTTTTACCGATTGCCACCACCCGTGGCGATCGCTTGTTTATCGGTCTTCTCGGCAGCGCCTACCTGCATCTGCTGGTAATCGGCGTGACCGACTGGAGCATCTGGATAGCGTTCGCGTTGTCCCTGGTGTGGCTGTTGGCTGTGATGCGTTGGGGCTAGTCGAATCGCTCGGCAATGTTGCTCCCAAATTCAATAAGGAGGTCTCTATGTTCGACAAAAACAATAAGCTGCGACATAGCATTTCATTGGCAGCCATGCTGGCACTCAGCGGTTTGAGCGCTTCGGCCTGGGCCGATGCCTACGAAGACGCTGCGAAGAAATGGATCGGCAGTGAATTCAAGCCGTCCACCCTGACGGCCGAACAACAGCTCGAAGAGCTGAAGTGGTTCATCAAGGCGGCGGAGCCGTTTCGCGGGATGAACATCAAGGTAGTGTCGGAAACCATCGCCACCCACGAGTACGAGTCCAAGGTGCTGGCCAAGGCGTTCAGTGAAATCACCGGGATCAAGCTGACCCACGACCTGCTGCAGGAAGGCGACGTGGTGGAGAAGTTGCAGACCCAGATGCAGTCGGACAAAAACATCTATGACGGTTGGGTCAACGACTCGGACCTGATTGGCACGCACTTTCGCTACGGCAAGACTGAATCGATCACCGACCTGATGGCCAACGAGGGCAAGAACTTCACCTCGCCGACCCTGGACATCAAGGACTTCATCGGCATCTCGTTCACTACCGCGCCGGACGGCAAGATCTATCAACTGCCCGACCAACAGTTCGCCAACCTGTACTGGTTCCGCGCCGACTGGTTCGAGCGCGCGGACCTGAAAGCCAAGTTCAAGGAAAAATACGGCTACGAGTTGGGTGTCCCGGTGAACTGGTCGGCCTATGAAGACATCGCCAAGTTCTTCAGCGAAGACGTCAAGGAAATCGACGGCAAGCGTGTCTATGGGCACATGGACTACGGCAAGAAAGACCCGTCCCTGGGTTGGCGCTTCACCGATGCCTGGTTCTCCATGGCCGGTGCCGGTGACAAAGGCATCCCCAACGGTCTGCCGGTGGACGAGTGGGGCATTCGCGTCGAGGATTGCCACCCGGTCGGTTCCAGCGTAACCCGTGGCGGTGATACCAACGGCCCGGCAGCGGTGTTCGCCACCACCAAGTACGTCGACTGGATGAAGAAGTACGCGCCACCGGAAGCGGCGGGCATGACCTTCTCCGAATCCGGCCCCGTGCCGTCCCAGGGCAACATCGCCCAACAGATCTTCTGGTACACCGCGTTTACCGCCGACATGACCAAACCTGGCCTGCCGGTGATGAATGCCGACGGCACGCCGAAATGGCGCATGGCGCCGTCGCCGAAAGGACCGTACTGGGAAGAGGGCATGAAGCTTGGTTATCAGGACGCCGGTTCCTGGACGTTCATGAAGTCCACGCCTGAGAAACAGAAACTGGCAGCCTGGCTGTACGCGCAGTTCGTGACTTCGAAAACCGTCTCGCTGAAGAAAACCATCGTCGGCCTGACCCCGATCCGCGAATCGGACATCAACTCGCAGGCCATGACCGACCTGGCACCGAAGCTCGGTGGCCTGGTGGAGTTCTACCGCAGCCCGGCCCGCGTGCAATGGACTCCGACCGGTACCAACGTGCCGGACTATCCTCGCCTTGCGCAGTTGTGGTGGAGCCACATCGCCGAAGCCGCCAGCGGCGAGAAAACCCCACAGCAGGCACTCGATGGCCTGGCCAAGGATCAGGACGCGATCATGACCCGTCTTGAGCGTTCAAAAGCCCAAGCCACCTGCGCCCCGAAAATGAACCCTGAGCGCGACGCGCAATACTGGTTCGACCAACCGGGCGCCCCGAAACCGAAACTGGCGAACGAGAAACCTAAAGGCGAGACCGTGAGCTACGCCGAACTGCTGAAATCGTGGGAGGCGGCGCGCAAATAACAGCTTGGAATGTGAAAGACGAACGGCACCGGGAGGTGCCGTTTTTGTGGGTGCCTGATGAGGCCCCTTCGCGAGCAGGCTCGCTCCCACAGGTGATCGCGGGTGTTTACAGATCTTGTGTACACAGGAGAGCCACTGT
>NZ_JBSVWS010000247.1:0-6296 GCF_054071155.1 Pseudomonas sp. SDO5532_S415
ATGCGGTCAACTGTGGGAGCGAGCCTGCTCGCGAAGGGGCCGGTCCATACACCGCAGCTCTTACAGTTGCTGCGCCAATGTTTCAACCTGCTCCTGCCGCTCCGCCTGATTCAACTTCGCATGTGTATTGAGCGACGACCACTGCGGATGTGCCCGCGCCTTGTTCAGGGCTTCGGGCAACTTGCCTTCGCGCCAGGATTTGTCCTGGGGCGTGGCCACCTGGATGCTGTCCATCGCCGCGTGACCACGGGCGTCCAGCGCTTGCAGCAGTTGCCGCTGGCGCAGGGCCAGCAGCCGCAGCACTTGATCATCGACAGTCAGTTCACGCTGGCCTTTGATCTTGCCCAACAGCCGGCTGCCATAACTGCGCGCGGTTTGCAGGGCGCCACCGGCGATGGCCCCGGCCAGTGCTGCAGCGCCGAGGGTAATTCCACCCACCAGCAAGTCGACCCCGGCACCGGCGGCCGCGCCGGCTGCGATCCCGCCGCCGACCCGCACGCCCAATTGCTTGAGGGTTTCGGGATTGAACAGGTCATCGCCCCAACGGCCGTCGAGCAGCGGCAAGTCGCTGGCCGCCGCGTCTTGTGGGCGGAAGGCATAGAGCTTGAGCAGGGCTTCGACGCAACGCTGTTCCCGTTGGCGAACGGCTTTGCGCAGTTCGCCGATGGCTTGCTGTTCCTGTTCGGCATCGCTGACCACGCTGCGGCGGCAGGCGGCGCAATCGATCAATAATTCGGCTATCAGACGCGCCGCACTTTGTTGGCGGGCAAGGCGTTGAGCCTGTTGATCGGCAATCAACCGCTCAAGTTGCGGACGAGCATGTTCCAGCAGGAGTGCGAGGCTTTCATAGAGTCGGCGCTCGCCATCCTCCGGCGGCGCGACGCTGTCGAATCGCACCAACGCATGCAGGCCCAGGCGCGCCAGTGCTTCACGCCACGCCGGTTCGCGGTGATTGGCGCTGCTGACGAAATTCAGCACCGGCAGCAGCGGCTTGCCACACCCAGCCAGCACTTCCAGTTCGTCACGGTACTTGGCCAGCACCGGTTCGCGGGCGTCGATCACGTAGAGCCCGGCATCGCAGGTCAGCAGTTGCCGCAGCACCTTGGCTTCCTGTTCGAAACGCTGCCGCGCTTCGCTGCCTTCCAGGAACCGCGTCAGTCGCGCCGGGCCGTCGAGGCGTTCGCCGGGGCGCTCCAGGCGTTCGAGGTAATCGAGCAGGGCGATGGCGTCTTCCAGGCCGGGTGTGTCGAACAAGTCGAGCAAGGGTTCGCCGTCCACCGACAAGCGCGCACCCTCGACATGGCGCGTGGTGCTGGGGCGATGGGAGACTTCGCCGAAGCCGACATCGCGGGTCAGGGTTCGCAGCAACGAGGTTTTGCCGACGTTGGTGTGGCCGACCACGGCGAGTTTGAGAGGCCCGCTTCTGATATTAGTCATGACCCGTCTCCAGCCAATTCAGCGGCGCACAATCGGCAAACGGCAGCTCCAACTGTTGCAGTGCTGCATGCCAATCACCAAGGCGGTCGGCATCCAGCGCTTCGCCGGGCGGCGGTTGCAGCAGCCATACGCGAGTGGCGCTGGTGCTGCGGGCCAGTTCGGCGATCAGCGCCAGGCTGCCGCGATCCGGCGAACGCTGTGGATCGCAAGCGATAGCCAGGCGGGCCGGGGGGAAGCGGCTGAGCTGTTCGAGGAGTTTGTGCCGCGATTCACGGCTGTCGAGAATACCGGCGTTGCTCACATTCTTCGGCAATTGCGGTGGCCACGGGCGTTGGTCATCCAGCTCGATGGCCACCAGCAGCGCGCCGTCGCTTTGTGCTTCGCTGACACCGCTTTGGACCCGATGCAGTTGCGCAGGCGCTTCATCGCTGATGCCCAGGCGTTCGCTGGTGGGCATCAGGCGTTCGCGCAGCTGCGCATAGCCAGGCAGGTTTAAATCCAGACGTAGCGCCGCTTGGCCGGTTTTCCAACGCCACAGGCAAAACAACGCCAGCAGCAGTCGAGGTATGACGCCGTAGACCAGCAGCACACCGACCAGCCAGGCGGCCCAGGCCTGGCGGGCGCTTTCGATGTTCAGTGCGGCATCGCCACTGGCGCGGATCATTTCCACGGTCGGCAAGCTGAAACCGAGCAGGGCCGGCAGGGCGCCGAGGCCTTGGGTCATGGTGATAAAGGTGTCCGCGCCGAGGATGGTGGTTTCCCAGACAAAACCGTAGCGCCGGGTGGCCATGAGCGTCAGCAGCATCACCAGTGCACTGAGCATCGCCAGCAACCAAAAGCCGTTGACCAGCACGCCGATGGCCCAGCGATTGAGTTTCTGCCGTTGCAGCAACAAGAGCAGGGCAGGTGCCAGTTGTGCGGCCTTGGCGTCGCGGGCGAGCTTTTCGCTGAGCCATAACCACAGACGTCCAAGGCTGGCGCCGTGCTCGCCGGCAAACACCAGACCGATCGCCCAGCTCAGCAGCAGAATCAGATTGAGCCCGAGCAGACTGCCCAAAGCCCAGAACACATTCACCGGCGTCTGGCCGTCACCCAGTGCAGCAAATGCCAGGCCGGCGCCACTGACCACGGCCAGCACCGCCAGTACGATCAACGCCAGTCGTGCCCCTTGAAGCCAGTGCTTGAGCGCAGCGCCCAAGCCATCCCGTTCGGCCAGCCACAGGGCTCGGCGTTGAATGCGTGTCGGCAGGTCGCCGCCCGCGCTGCGGGCCAGGCGATTGGCTTCCAGGTCTTCCAGGGGACCTGCATGTTCTTCGCGCAGGCGGATGGTTTCTGTCAGCCAGAGGTTATTCAGTTCAGTCACGCGGCATCCCGTCGCTTAATTGAGCTGTGAGCATAACCGCTGTGGCGCTTATCGGGGAAAGCGAGGCTCTGGTATCCTCGCCGGCATGACTAAATCACTCCCCCTCAGCCTGATCGCAGCCCTCGGTGAAAACCGTGTGATCGGCATCGACAACAGCATGCCCTGGCACTTGCCGGGGGACTTCAAATACTTCAAGGCCACTACCCTGGGCAAGCCGATCATCATGGGTCGCAAGACCTGGGATTCCCTCGGTCGTCCGTTGCCGGGGCGCTTGAACATCGTGGTCAGCCGTCAGACAGATCTGGTGCTGGACGGCGCGGAGGTTTATCCGTCGCTGGAAGCCGCCGTGGTTCGCGCCGAGCAATGGGCGAAAGAGCAGGGCGTCGATGAGCTGATGCTGATTGGCGGGGCGCAGTTGTATGCGCAGGGGTTGGCGCAGGCTGATCGGTTGTATTTGACGCGCGTGGCCCTGAGTCCGGAAGGGGATGCGTGGTTTCCGGAGTTTGATTTGAAGCAGTGGAAATTGGTTTCCAACATCGAAAATCCGGCAGTAGATGACAAACCGGCGTACAACTTCGAGGTTTGGGAAAAGGCCTGAGAGCATCGCTGGCAAGCCAGCTCCCACAGTGACCAAGGTGAACCACAAATTGTGTGAACACCTGCAATCCCTGTGGGAGCTGGCTTGCCAGCGATAGTGGTCTGTCAGGCGCCGTTCAAGCGTGCGCCAACGCCGAATGCTCATCCGCATCCAGCAATTTTTTATCCGTCTGCTGCATCACCTGGCTGGTAATCGCACCGGCCGTGATCGAACCACTGACGTTCAGCGCCGTACGCCCCATATCGATCAACGGCTCGACGGAGATCAGTAGCGCCACCAGTGACACCGGCAAACCCATGGCCGGCAACACGATCAGCGCGGCGAAGGTCGCGCCGCCGCCTACCCCGGCCACACCCGCCGAACTCAAGGTCACAATCGCCACCAATGTCGCGATCCACAGCGGGTCCAGCGGATCGATGCCCACGGTCGGCGCCACCATCACTGCCAACATCGCCGGGTACAGACCGGCACAGCCATTCTGGCCAATGGTCGCGCCGAACGATGCGGCGAAGCTGGCGACGGACTGCGGAATACCCAAACGGCTGGTCTGCGCTTCAATGCTCAACGGGATCGTCGCCGCGCTCGACCGGCTGGTGAAAGCAAACGTCAGCACCGGCCAGATCTTGCGGAAGAAGCGCAGCGGATTGATCCCGGCCGCCGACACCAGCAGGCCATGGACGACAAACATCAGGCCCAGGCCGATGTAGGAAACCACCACGAAACTGCCGAGCTTGATGATGTCCTGCAGGTTGGAACCGGCGACGACTTTGATCATCAGCGCCAGTACGCCGTAGGGGGTCAGCTTCATCACCAGGCGCACCAGACGCATCACCCAGGCCTGCAGGGTGTCGATGGCGTTGATCACTTTCTGACCTTTTTCCACGTCATCTTTCAGCAGTTGCAGCGCCGCGACGCCGAGGAAGGCGGCGAAGATCACCACGCTGATGATCGACGTCGGTTTGGCCCGCGCCAGGTCGGCGAACGGGTTTTGCGGAATGAACGACAGCAGCAATTGCGGCACATTCAGATCAGCGACCTTGCCCGCATAGTCAGTCTGAATGGTTTGCAGACGCGCCATTTCCTGGGTGCCGGCCACCAGACCTTCGGCGGTCAGGCCGAACAGGTTGGTCAGGCCGATGCCGATCAGCGCCGCGATGGCAGTCGTAAACAGCAGCGTGCCGATGGTCAGGAAACTGATCTTGCCCAGCGACGAAGCGTTGTGCAGACGCGCCACGGCACTGAGGATCGAGGCGAACACCAGCGGGATGACGATCATTTGCAGCAGTTGCACATAACCGTTACCCACCAGATCGAACCAGCCGATCGAGGCTTTCAGCACCGGATTGCCGGTGCCGTAAACAGTGTGCAGCGACACACCGAACACCACGCCCAGCACCAGTGCGAGCAGGACCTTTTTTGCCAGGCTCCACGTCGTGTGACGGGTTTGCGCCAGGACGAAGAGCAAAGCGAGGAACACCAGCAGGTTGAGAATCAGCGGCAGATTCATTGGAACTCCCATTAGACATGTGCCAACTGCCTTCCGGGGCAGCTGCGAACCGGCAAGCCTAACAGCTTGATTTCCAATGAATTAATATCAAAAACGTCTTGAAACTGTCGTTTTTGGAATAAGCGTGTGTCGCTTTTGGGAATACGGCTGGCGCGATAGGCACGTTGGCGGTCGCTGACGGACGAGGACTGTCACACTTATTTGTTAGCGTCGATGTCTTTCACTCAGGGAGAAAGTCGATGAAGTTAGCACCGAAATTACTGGCTGCAGCTCTTTGCCTGGGCCTTGCCGGCCAGGTACTCGCCACGGATCTGAAACACTGGCCTGCCGATCAGGCCAAGGCGCTGGACGCGATGATCGCCGCCAACGCCAACAAAGGTAACTACGCGGTGTTCGACATGGACAACACCAGTTACCGCTACGACCTCGAAGAGTCGTTGCTGCCGTTCATGGAGAACAAGGGCCTGATCACCCGCGACAAACTCGACCCCTCCCTGAAACTGATGCCGTTCAAGGACACCGTCGACCACAAGGAAAGCCTGTTCAGCTACTACTACCGCCTTTGCGAACTCGACGACATGGTTTGCTATCCATGGGTCGCCCAGGTGTTTTCGGGCTTCACGCTCAAGGAACTCAAGGGCTATGTCGATGAGTTGATGGCTTCCGGTAAACCGGTGCCGGCCACTTACTACGAAGGCGATGTGGTCAAGAAGCTCGACGTCAACCCACCGAAAATCTTCACTGGCCAGCAAGAGCTGTACAACAAGCTGATGGAGAACGGCATCGAGGTCTATGTGATGACCGCCGCCTCCGAAGAACTGGTGCGCATGGTCGCGGCCGATCCGAAGTACGGCTACAACGTCAAACCGCAGAACGTGATCGGCGTGTCATTGCTGCTCAAGGACCAAAAGACGGGCGAACTGACCACCGCGCGCAAGCAGATCACCGCCGGCAAGTATGACGAGAAGGCCAACCTCGGCCTGGAACTGACCCCGTACCTGTGGACTCCGGCGACCTGGATGGCCGGCAAGCATGCCGCGATCCTGACCTACATCGATGAATGGAAAAAACCGGTCCTCGTCGGCGGCGACACCCCGACCAGCGACGGCTACATGCTGTTCCACGGTGTCGACGTGGCCAAGGGCGGCATCCACCTGTGGGTCAACCGCAAGGACAAGTACATGACCCAGATCAACGGCATGATGGCCAAGAACGCCGCGGCCCAGGCCAAGGAAGGGCTGCCGGTGACGGCGGACAAGAACTGGGTGATCGTGAAGCCTGAGGAAATTCAGTAAGACCTGTGGGATACCTGTGGGAGCGAGCCTGCTCGCGAAAGCGTCAGGTCAGTCAACACTTTGCTGCCTGACAGATCGCCTTCGCGAGCAGGCTCG
>NZ_JBSVWS010000248.1:0-6293 GCF_054071155.1 Pseudomonas sp. SDO5532_S415
AACGTTGATGTCGACTGACACTCCCTCTTCGCGAGCAGGCTCGCTCCCACAGGTTATTGTGACGTCAGGCAATCCAGGGCGATTGGCGGATGACCTCGACAAAGTTCATCGGCTTGAACCCCGGCTCCTGATCCATCAATACATCGGTCTTCACGTTGCCGAACGTGGTCTGCGGACGATGACGCAAGCCATCAGCGAAGGCGCAGATGATGCACTCCTTGAACCCTTCACCCCGTGGATGCGCATGCACCACCGCTTCGCGCTGCACGGTGGAAAACGCCGCGTAGTCCATGCCCAGCACATCCATCTCGACACCGGCGGTCACCAGCGCCACGGTCGGCCGCAAGTGCTGCGGTACACCCGGCGTGGTGTGCAGGGCAATTGACAGCCAGACCTGCTCAATATCGTCATCGCTCAACCCGTAAGGCTTGAGGAACGCCGCCGCTGCGTTGGCGCCATCGACTTCGAAACGCTCGTTGTCGCTGCGGTGACCTTCCACCAGGCCCAGGTCATGGAACATCGCACCGACGTACAGCAGCTCCGGGTTGTAGGCCAGTTGCTTGCGTAAACCGCTCAACGCACCGAACAGAAACACTCGGCGCGAGTGGTGGTAGAGCAGGTCGGATTCGATGTCGCGGATGTATTCAGTGGTGGCCCTGGCCAATGCGCTGTCGGGGATTTTGATACCGGCGATGGTGGTGCTCATGGGAGTTTCCTCGGGGTGAACGCCGTGGCGGCGCTGAGGTATCCAGTCTGTTCGTGCACCCCAGACCGGACAATCGATCCATGGCTGCGATCCCGGCCAATGAGCATGCATATCGCGCCAGCCTCGCTTCCACCGTGCATATTGGCTACGGTGTGGGAGCGAGCCTGCTCGCGAAAGGAGCAACACGGTTTTCTGCACAGTTCGCGTCATCGTTCTTCGCGAGCAGGCTCGCTCCCACAGGTAAGTGTTGATCCAGATCCGTTGAGGCATTTCGAACCATGCACAAAACCGTCGCCATCGTGGTGTTCGCCGGCGTCCAGTCGCTGGATGTCACCGGTCCCATGGATGTGTTTTCCGAAGCCAATCGCTTCCTTGCGCCCGAGGACCACTATCGGCTGGAAGTGATTGGCGTGGAGCACGGGGTGATGGCGTGCTCCAACGGCCTGGCGCTGAACGCCCATCGGCATTACAGCGATGCCTTGCAGGCCTATGACCTCCTGCTGGTCGCCGGCGGTCCGCAGTTGCCGTTCATGGATTTCGGCGGTCCGTTCTATGTCTGGCTGCGTGATGCCTGTGGGCGGGCGCAACGTTTTGGCTCGATCTGCAATGGCGCATTCATGCTCGCCCGTGCGGGGTTGCTGGAGGGGCGGACGGTGACTACCCATTGGGGCGATGCGGCGGCGTTGGCGGCGTTATGCCCGTCAACACAGGTCGATGCTGATCGCTTGTATGTGCAGGATGCCGAGCTCTACACCTCGGCCGGGGTCACGGCAGGGATCGACCTGTCGTTGTACCTGTTGGGCCGCGATCACGGACCGGACGTGGCGCTGAGCGTGGCCAAGCGGCTGGTGGTGTTCACCCAGCGCTCGGGTGGCCAGTCACAGTTCAGCCCGTTTCTCACGCCCCACGCCGAGCCGACTTCGGCCGTGGCGATGGTCCAGCACTACGTGTTGGCCAACCTGACCGGCGACCTGACCATCGCCGACCTGGCCAACGCCGCCAACATGAGCGCGCGCAACTTTTCCCGGGTGTTCGCCAAGGAAGCGAAAATCACCCCGGCCGAGTTCGTCGAACGGGCGAGGGTGGATGCGGCGCGAGTACTGCTGGAAAGCACCAGCGTGCCGCTCAAGACGGTGGCGTACCAATGCGGTTTCCGTGATGCCCAGCATATGCGCAGCGTGTTCAACCGCAGGCTGGGGGTGACGCCGCAGCAGTTCCGGCTGAATTTTGCGGCGATGGTTTGGCCCTGAATATGCGTTGTTTTTGCGGGCCTCATCGCGGGCAAGCCCGCTCCCACAGGTTTCGGCCTGATCACAAAATTGTGTATTCACACCGATCACTGTGGGAGCGGGCTTGCCCGCGATGAGACCCTCACAGACAGCAGAGATTTATTGTCCTGAGCGAGCAGGCAACAACTTCAACGTATTGCGCGTATTCGCCGTCACCTCTTCATCATTGAGATGCGCCTGGTAGTAAACCCCTTCGATGTACGCTTCGGCCTGATCGTCATAGTGACGGTCGAACAGCACGCCGCTCTGGCCGACCGGGTTGACGGTCAGGCTGTGGGCCGGGTCGGCGAAGTCGATCAGGCGCCGGGTCGACGGGCCGTAAGTCACTGGCCAGGGTGCGGGGCCGATCTTGGCCGACAGGTTGTTCGGCACTTCATGAGTGCCGGGGGCGGCGAACGGGCCGACGTTGAAGAGACGATCCAGCGGCTTCTGCTGGCCCAGTGGATGACCGTGGGTCAGGGTGTGCGCCTTGCCCCACTGCCATTGTGCGAAGTCCGCACCGAGGGTGGCCTTGAGGTGGGCGATGCTGGCTTGCCATGCCACCTTGACCGTATCGGCGCGGGTTTCCCTGGCGAGGGTACTGCGGTTGTCCCACCACGGTGAATCGGCATTTGCCGCCAGGCGCGGCAGCGCTGCATCAATCACCCGGGTCGAGAGCAGTGTCTCGAAGAAATCGTTGCCCAATTCATCGCGCATCGCTGCGTCAGCCAGGTTGAACAACAACTGGTTGAACACCGTGGCGCTGGTGGAATCGAGGGGGTAATCGCCTTTCCACTGGGCCAGTTGTTCCACCAGTTTCAGCTCGGCAGGATCGCTCACCACGCTGCGTAACACCGGCAGCAGCGGCGCCAACAGGCGCGGGCCGTAGGCGGTGGTGGTGCCCAGTTGCAGCTTCTGGCTGGATTCCAGATCCCACTTGATGCTCTTGTCGCCGAGCTGATGATCGAGCTGCTGGCCACGGTCGGCCAGGTTGTAATAGCCGGGAATCTCTATACCCGCCGACGACACAGGCTGGAAGTTGGCCGAGACGATATAACCCCGTGCCGGGTTCTCTTCCTGGGGGTTGGCGCTGAAGGGGTAGAAGCCGTCCTTGTCCGCTTCGGCGCTGCTGCCGTCCAGTATGAACCACGGACGTACACCGGCAGGACGCTTCGGCAATTGCGCCGCGGCCCACCAGCCGATGTCGCCCTTGGCGTTGGCCCAGACGATGTTCAGGCCGGGCGCCTGGACTTTCGCGGCAGCACTGCGCGCCTTGGCCAGGGTGTCGGCGCGGTTGAGCTGGTAGAAGCCTTCAAGTATCGGGTTCTGGCTTTCGAGAAAACCCCACCACATGGCAATCGGCGTTTTGCCGACGCTGTTGCCCAGCGCATCGTTGACGATCGGGCCGTGGGGCGACTGACGCAGCACCAGGGTGACGGGAGCCTGGCCCTTGACCGCGATCTGCTGCTCGCTGCTCACCATGTCCACCCACTTGCCCCGGTACCAGACCTGATTCGGATTGTCCGGGTTGACCTTCTCGGCAATCAGGTCGAGGTCATCGTTCTGGAACATGGTGATGCTCCAGCCGAAGTCACGGTTCATGCCCAGCGAGGCGAACGGCATCAAGGCCTGATAGTGACCGTAGAGTTCGAAGCCCGGTGCCGAGAGCTGCGCCTCGTACCACACCGAGGGCGCGGAGAAGCGAATGTGCGGGTCACCCGCCAGCAGTGGCTTGCCACTTTTGGTACGGCTGCCGGAAACGGCCCAGGCGTTGCTGCCCTCGAACTGTGGCAGGCCGTTGTCGGCCAATGCCTGTTCGCTCAGGCGGGCGAGGGCGTTGAGGTCCTTCCAGTCGGCGCTGGCCAGCGCCGGTGCCGTGCGGTCCGTCAGCACGCCTTTGGGTTGCCAGTCGAGATCGAACACGTTCAGGTAGTCGACACCCAGTTGATCACGCACGAAGGTCAGCAACGGTTCGGTACGAAACGCTGCGGCAAAACTGTAGGCCATGTAGCCGGCGATGCTGATGGTGTCCTGGGCGGTGAACGGGCGCTTCTGAATGCCCAGCACGTCGAACTCCACGGGTCTTGCGTGGCTGTCCTGATACTGGTTGATGCCATCCAGATAAGCTTGCATGGCGATGAAGGCGGGCGATTGTTTGTCCAGATTTGCCAGATAGGTTTCGGCACGTTCGCGAATGCGCAGGCTGCGCATCAGCTTGTCGGTGTCCAGCAGTTTGGGGCCGAGCACCTCGGCCAGTTCGCCACGGGCCAGGCGACGCAGCACTTCCATCTGGAACAGCCGGTCCTGGGCGTGGACGTAGCCGAGGGCACGGTACAGATCGGGTTCGTTTTCGGCGCGGATGTGCGGGATGCCGCGCTCGTCGTAGCGCACGGTGACCGAGCCTTGCAGATGTTGCAGTTCCACCATGCCCTGGCGTGTCGGCTGCTTGCTGTAGACGTACCAGCCGCCAACGGCGGCGAGGGTGACGATCAGCGAGCCGAGAGCGGTCAGGCTACGTTTCATGGTGACTCCTTGTTGTAATGAGCGGCTTCAGTTCCCTGGTGCCACTGTTTAACACGGCTCACCGAATTGGCCCATCGCCCGTAGGAGGGATTCGTATTGCAGCGTCTTTACTACTTCGCAGGGTCGACAGGCCACGGGCAGTAACACCCCACCGCCAGTGTGTGCGTGGCACTCACCGAGCGACCTTCGTTTAACGCTTGCAGGATCGGTTCGATAAAACTGTTGCTGGAATTGCAGGTCAGGCCTTCGCTGTACGGACCGAAGTACGCCAGTTTGCCGCTGCGATCCCAGATCGCCACGGCAGGGCTGGCAGGGATCTGCTCGGAACCGGGCAGGACGCTGAGGGTTTTCAGGTTGCTCAAGGTGCTCGGCAACTGACCGTGGCTACCAGGTTTTTGCACCGAGTAGAACTCGACACCCAGCGGTTCGTACTGCTCGACCAGCTCACTGAGGTGTTGCTGATTGCCGACATTGCAAGGGCAGGCCGGGTCCCAGAAGTGGACGAGACGGATGGCGCCGGGACCGGCATGCGTATCGGGCAGGCGCAGCGGGTCACCGGAGAACACGGCCGTATGTTCACTGAATGCTCGCAGGTAGCGGCCCTGGAACCAGTCGTAAGCCGCCCACAGCACGCCGGCGCACATCAGGGCGAGCAGGCTGGCAAACAGGGTGGCGCGCAAGGGTGATCGCATGGGTTCAATCCTCGAAGGGCGGCTAGCTTGCCATGCTTGCCGCGACAGATGAATATCGCAGGTCCATTAAGTCGGTTTAACGCTCTGGAATCGCCCATGTCTGTCACCTTCAACCCTGATCATCTGCGCGCCAGTCTGCGGCCATTGGCCGAAGGGCAGCCGCTGTCAGCGGAGGCACAGGCCTATCAGCGGTTTTACGGGCTGGATTTTTCTTCGCGCAATGTACGCAGTGGCCTGGGGCGTTTTCAGGTCGACGGTTATGAAGTGGTCAGCCAGGTCTGGTGGCCGGAACGGGTGAAGGCGACGTTGTTTGTCTTCCACGGCTTCTACGATCACACCGGGCTCTACCGACATGTCATCGAGTGGGCGCTGGAGCAGGGCTTTGCTGTGATTGCCTGTGACTTGCCGGGGCATGGACTGTCCAGCGGCGAGCGCGCGAGCATCAAGGATTTCGCCGAGTATCAGGACACCTTGCAAGGGCTGTTTGCCGAAGCGCGGTCCCTCGATCTGCCGCAGCCGTGGCACCTGTGCGGGCAGAGTACCGGAGGTGCAATCGTGATCGACCATGTGCTCAATGCGGGAGCGAGCAGTCCGGCCCAGGGCCAGGTAATTCTGTTGGCACCGCTGGTGCGGCCGCGGGCGTGGGGCTGGTCGCAACTGAGCTACTACCTGCTCAAGCCCTTCGTCAAAGCCATCGCCCGACGCTTCAGCGAAAACTCCAGCGACCCGGACTTTCTGCCGTTCCTGCAAGCCGATCCATTGCAGCCGCTACGATTGCCGACAGCGTGGGTGGGAGCATTGGCGCGCTGGATCAAGCGCGTCGAAGCCGCACCTGCCAGCCCCCGGCGACCATTAATTGTGCAGGGGCAGGCGGACATGACCGTGGATTGGCAGCACAACCTTGAGGTGCTGCGTGCGAAATTCGACCGGCCTCAGGTCTTGATGCTGCCCGAGGCGCGGCATCACCTGGCGAATGAGGCATTGGTGTTGCGGGGGGAGTATTTCGGGTTTTTGAGCAAGCGGATCAAGGGCAGGAATCTCTAGCGACTCTGCCGGCCCCTTCGCGAGCAGGCTCGCTCCCACAGGAGTATGCGGTCAACTGTG
>NZ_JBSVWS010000249.1:0-6017 GCF_054071155.1 Pseudomonas sp. SDO5532_S415
TTAATGGCCCCTTCGCGAGCAGGCTCGCTCCCACATGTTTTTGCGTTGCACATAGAACCAGTGTGGGAGCGGGCTTGCTCGCGAAGGGGCCATAACAGGCACCCAAAAAAAATCAGGCAAAAAAAACCCGCATCTCTCAATGCGGGTTTTTTCATTCAACAGCCTGTCAGGCAGCCGGCTCCAGCTCGGCATTGGCCGAGACAGTAGCAGGCGGCACTGTCGGCGCTTGACCGCTCAACGCCACGTCCAGCAACTCACGGTTGGCGACCGCGTACATGGCGTAGTCCGTACCGCTGGCGGCACGGATCTCCACCAGCATGGCACGCCAGCGTTCGATCGTGCTTTCGTGCTGCGCCATCCACTGCGTCAGGCGTGTTTCCACATCCTGGCTGCCGTCGCCCTGTTGCAGGACCGAGATGGTGATCGCGCGTTGCTGCCAGTCGACGTCATCGCGGAACGCTTCACGGGCCAGGGCTTGCCAGTTGTTTTCAACCGGCAGTGCGCTGATCTGTTGCAGGTACCAGGTGATGTCCAGCGCACTGCCCACGGCGAAGTAGGCCTTGGCCACGTCCGCAGGGTCCTGGCCGGTCACGTCGGAGGCCTCGATGATCGGCAGCAGGGTGTACAGGTGCGTGGTGCCCGCCACCATGCGCGCCAGCAACTCCGGCACACCGGCTGCGACGTAGGCCTGGTAACGGGTCTGCCAGGTTTCGCGGATCTCGCCACTGAGCAGTTCGTCGAGCTTGAGGCCCAATGCCGCCAGATGCGGACCGAAATGCGCGACGTCACGGGCAGCATTCTGCTCGTTGCGACGGGCACGCAGGAACCAGCGCGTGGCGCGACGGCCCAGGCGCATCAGCTCGTCCATCAGCTCCAGTTGCACATCGGCGGAAACCTTGTAGTCCAGGTTTTCAATCTGACGGAACCAGTGCGGGAGATGGAAAATGTCGCGCACGATCACGTAGGCACCGGCCACGTTCGCCGGGCTCATGCCGGTCGACTCCTTGAGTCGCTGAACGAAAGTGATGCCCATGTGGTTGACCAGGTCGTTGGCGATCTGGGTGCTGACGATTTCGCGCTTCAGGCGGTGACGACGCATGGCTTCGGAGAACTTGCTCACCAGGCTCGGCGGGAAAGCGGTTTCCATGTCGCGGGTCAGGTAGTCGTCGTCCGGCACCAGGGAGCCCAGCAGCTGCTCCTTGAGGTCGATCTTGCTGTAGGAGATCAGTACCGACAGCTCGGGACGCGTCAGGCCATGGCCTTCAGCGACGCGCTCGTTGATCGCGTCTTCAGCCGGCAGGAACTCGATGGCACGATCCAGCTTGCCGCGGCCTTCCAGATCGTTCATCAGACGCTTGTATTCAGCGATGCGTGGCAGGGCACGACGAGCCGCCAGGGACAGGGCCTGGGTCTGCTTGTAGTTGTTGCCCAGCACCAGGCCACCGACTTCGTCGGTCATGCTTGCCAGCAACTCGTTGCGTTGCTTGGCGGTCATGTCGCCGGCCTGAACCACTTCGTTCAGCAGGATCTTGATGTTTACTTCGTGGTCGGAGCAGTCCACGCCACCGGCGTTGTCGATGAAGTCGGTGTTGGAACCGCCGCCATTGAGACCGAATTCGACACGACCCAGCTGGGTCATGCCGAGGTTACCGCCCTCGCCCACGACTTTGCAGCGCAGCTCGTTGCCGTTCACGCGCAGTGCATCGTTGGCCTTGTCGCCGACATCGGCGTGGCTTTCGCTGCTGGCTTTGACGTAGGTACCGATACCGCCGTTCCACAACAGATCCACCGGTGCCTTGAGCAAGGCGTTGAGCAGTTCGGTCGGGGTCAGCTTGTCGGCCTTGATGTCGAAGCGCTCTTGCATCTGCGGGGAAATCGCGATGCTCTTCGCGCTGCGGGAGAAAATACCGCCGCCTTCGGACATGATGTTGGTGTCGTAATCCGACCACGCCGAACGCGGCAGGTCGAACATGCGCTGACGCTCGGCGAAGCTGGTCGCCGGATCCGGATTCGGGTCGATGAAGATGTGCATGTGGTTGAATGCCGCGACCAGTTGCAGCTTGTCGGACATCAACAAGCCGTTACCGAACACGTCGCCGGCCATGTCGCCGACGCCCACCACAGTGATGCTGTCTTCCTGGACATTGATGCCACGCTCGCGGAAGTGGCGCTGTACGCCAACCCACGCGCCCTTGGCGGTGATGCCCATTTTCTTGTGGTCGTAACCGGCCGAACCACCGGACGCGAACGCGTCACCCAGCCAGAAGCCGTAGTCGATGGCGATGCCGTTGGCGATGTCGGAGAAGGTAGCAGTGCCCTTGTCCGCTGCCACGACCAGGTACGGGTCATCGTCGTCATGACGCACGACGTTGGCCGGTGGCACCAGAGCCCCATCCTTCAGGTTGTCGGTGATGTCCAGCAGGCCGGAAATGAAGATGCGGTAGCAGGCAATACCCTCGGCCGCGATCTCGTCTCGGCTGCCGCCCAACGGCAGGCGACGCGGCAGGAAACCGCCCTTCGCGCCCACCGGCACGATCACCGAGTTCTTCACTTGCTGGGCTTTTACCAGGCCCAGGACTTCGGTACGGAAGTCTTCTTCACGGTCGGACCAGCGCAGGCCACCGCGAGCGACGTTGCCGAAGCGCAGGTGCACGCCTTCGACGCGTGGCGAGTAAACGAAGATTTCGAACTTCGGCACAGGCTTGGGCAGTTCAGGAATCAGGTGCGGGTTGAACTTGAAGCTGAAGTACGACTTGTTATGGCCGTTGGCGTCGGTCTGGTAGAAGTTGGTCCGCAGGGTGGCCTTGATCAGGTCCAGGTAGCGACGCAGGATGCGGTCTTCGTTGAGCACCTGGACGTCGTCCAGTGCGCTCAGGATCGCGTGTTCCAGGCGCTGTTGCTTGTCGTCCAGATCATCGGCGGTGAGCTTGCGCGCCAGGTAGAAGCGGGTCTTGAACAACCGGGTCAACTCGCGGGCGATGTCGGTGTGGTTGTTCAGGGTGCTGGCGATGTAACCCAGGTCGAAGCCCAGGCGGATCTGCTTCAGGTAACGGGCGTAGGCACGCAGCAGTGCCACATCACGCCATGGCAGGCCGGCGGTCAGTACCAGGCGGTTGAACGCATCGTTTTCGGCATCGCCACGCACGATGTGGACGAACGCGTCCTGCAGGGTGTCGTTGAGCTGCTGGATGTCCAGCTCCAGGCCTTCGGCGGCGGTGAACGCGAAATCGTGAATCCAGAACTCGCGGCCGCTGTTGTGACGCAGGCGATACGGGAACTCGCCCAGCACGCGCAGGCCGAGGTTTTCCAGGATCGGCAGCACGTCGGAGAGTGCCAGCGGGGTGTCGGCGTGGTACAGCTTGCAATGCAACTGGCGCTGACCGGAGACCTGGCCCAGCGGCTGATAGAAGCTCATCACCAGCGGGTTTTTATCGCTCAGGTTCAGCAAGTGCTGCATGTCGACCACAGCCGAATGCGCTGCGAAACGCTCGCGGTAACCGGCCGGGAAGCCTTTCGGGAAGTCGGCCAGCACGTTGGTGCCCTGGGCTTCGCCGAAGCTTTCGACGGTCAAGGCTGCGTAGTCGTCCTGCCAGCTGCGGCAGGCCTGGATCACTTCGTTTTCCAGTTGCTGCGGGTCGATGTCGATGCGGTTTTTCGGATCGACGCGCAGGATCAGCTGCACGCGTGCCAGCACGGACTCGGAGAAGAAGGTCCAGAACTCGCAATCCGAGGCTTTCAGGCGATCCATCAGCACTTGCTGGATCTTCTGGCGCACTTCGGTGGAGTAGATGTCACGCGGCACGTAGGCCAGGCAGTAGCAGAAGCGGCCGTACGGGTCCTTGCGCAGGAACACACGGATCTTGTTGCGCTCCTGGATCTGGACGATCGACATCACGGTGCTGAACAGCTCATCCACCGGAGTCTGGAACAAATCGTCGCGCGGCAGTACTTCGAGTACCTGCGCCAGTTCCTTGCCCAGGTGAGCCTTGGCCTGGAAGCCGGAACGGTGTTCGATTTCCGCGACCTTGCGGCGGATATACGGGATCACCCGCACGCTCTCGCCATACACCGACGAGGTGTACAGTCCCATGAAACGGCATTCCTTGATGACCTTGCCGTTGGCATCGATTTCACGGATCGACACGTAGTCGGGATAAGCCGGACGGTGCACACGGCTTGGGTGTGCGGCCTTGGCGAACGACAGCAGGGTCGGTTCGCGCAGGTAGTTCACCGCGTAATCTTCGATGCGCAGGTCATCGTAGGTCAGGCCCGCACGCAGCAGTTTGGTCAGGCCAAGGAAGGAGTCCTTGTCGTAGACAATGTGGCCGCCATCGGCTTCGTCGCTGACCACAAACTCTTCGTAGCCCAGGAAGGTGAAGTGGTTGCCCACCAGCCATTCCAGGAAGCTCTTGATTTCGCTCTTTTCGTCGGCATCGACAGCGAACCGGCTGTTGTCCAGCTTGGTCAGGATTTCCTGGACCTTGGCTTTCATCGGTTCGAAATCGGTGACCGCGACGCGCACTTCACCGAGTACCTGCTCCAGCTCTTTGGTCAGGACGTTCAGTTCGGCGGTGTTGGCGCAGCGGTCGATTTCCAGGTACATCAACGATTCGTGCAGAACGTCGTCGCCCTGGGTGCCTTTGGGCAGGATTTCCAGCAACTCGCCCTTGCTGCCACGGCGTACGCTCAGCACGGTGGTTTGCAGGGTATGGATGCTGTAGCCACGGCGGTTCAGCTCGGTACGCACCGAATCCACCAGGAATGGCAGGTCGTGGTGCAGCACTTCGACCGCGGTGTGGGTCGACTGCCAGCCGTGACGTTCGTAATCGGGGTTGAAGACGCGCACTTGCGGTTGCGCGTGATCGAAGCGCTCAAGCAGGCGCCACGCAGAAAGGGTACAGCCAGCGAGGTCGGACAACCGACGTTGGGTCAGTTCGTCCAGGGAAATGATGCCGAAGAATTGTTCAGCGAACAGCGCCACTTGTGGCAGTGCCTGTTCACTGATGTGCTGCGCCAGTGCCGCTTGCAGTTGGTGCTGGAAGTCGGCTTTGCTGGCTGCGGTGAAGAACGCCATCTGTGGTACTCCGCTTGGGCTTGTTATTGATGGAAGCGTCGCGTGCAAAACCCCTATCGGGGCTACCCGTCACCCTGTTCCTGATTCTCGGGCAGAGGAAACAGGGCGACAGGTGGGTGAAGCTGGACGAGACACTCGGGTCACATTCACCTTCCCTGAATGGGCATCTGCAAAAACGACTGGGCTGCGGGCAGCGCAATGCCTTTACAGGTGCTCATCCGTTGCGCAGCTTAACGAGTGCGGCAAGGCCCGTGCTTGCGATGCTGCGACATATTCGGTCAACGGTATGCAGCTTGGTGGCGGTGCATCGCACAACACTAGCAGTCGCGCAGGAAAATGGCGGCTTTCTGTCGGTTTTTTGCGGCACATACGTACCAGAAATGACCAGCAACACATTGACCGTCCACATCACGCCCTTCGACACTCGGGCGAGCAGAAATTCGCCGGGGCTGGCAGAATCACCTTTTGTTCGCCCTCATTACGCTCGTCGAGCCAGGAACTACCCATGCAAATGACCACCGCCCTCTTGATCGTCAACCCGTGCGACGACGAAGAAGACAACATGGCCATGCTCTGCTGCCACAGCGACAAGGGCGAAATGTTCCTGATGAGCCGCTACCCGGACGAGGATGAACTGGAAATCACCCTGGACGGCGAACCCTCGACCCTGGACGGTGTGAAAGTCACGCTGAGCCCTACCCGCCTGTTGATCGAAATCGCTGCGGCGGATGCGGATGCGTTGAATGGGGATGATGTGCTGGAGATCACCCATAGCACTGATGCCAGCGATCTGGCCGAGGTGGAAGAGACTTTGCAGAATATTCTCAAGGGGACCGGGACCTACATCAGTCAGCTCTAGCATTCAGTAGCTGTACCGGCCTCTTCGCGAGCAGGCTCGCTCCCACAATTGATCGCGTCCTTTGCGAAAGAATCCGGCCACCTG
>NZ_JBSVWS010000250.1:0-5984 GCF_054071155.1 Pseudomonas sp. SDO5532_S415
GAGATCGCAATCCAATGTGGGAGCGAGCCTGCTCGCGAAGGGGCCGGTCGGAGCACCGAAAGTTTCAGTCGAACACGAACAACGCATCATTGCTGAATTGCACTTCGAACTTGTTCGCCGGCATCGGGCGGCCGAACAGGTAGCCCTGAACTTCGTCGCAGCCGTGCTCCCTCAGGAAGTCGAGCTGCTCGTGGGTTTCCACGCCCTCGGCGATCACCGCCAGGTTGAGGCTGTGGGCCATGGCAATGATCGCCCGGGCGATCTGCGCATCCTGTTCGCCCGACGGCAGGCCATCGACGAAGGTGCGGTCGATTTTCAGCACGTCGATCGGGAATTGCTTGAGATAGTTGAGCGATGAATAACCCGTGCCGAAGTCATCGACCGCGATGCTCAGGCCGAGATTTTTCAGTCCATCGAGTATCTGCATTGCCTCGCTGACTTCACGCATCAGGATACTTTCGGTCAGCTCCAGTTCCAGGCACGCCGGTGGCAGGCCGGTGTCCTTGAGGATGGTGGCGATCCGCGTACCGAGCTGGCCATCGGAGAACTGCCGCGCCGAAATGTTCACCGACACCTTCGGCACCCGTACTTTAGCCTGGTGCCAGGTCTTGAGCTGACGGCAGGCCTCGCTGATCACCCAGTCGCCCACATCCACCACCAGGCCGAGTTCTTCGAGCACCGGAATGAAGTCCCCCGGCGGTACCAGGCCACGGCGCGGATGGCGCCAGCGCAACAAGGCTTCGGCGCCGGTCAGACGTTTACCATCGCCACTGAATTGCGGCTGGTAATACAGCACGAACTCGTTCTGTTCCAGGGCATGACGCAAATCGCTTTCCAGTTCCAGGCGCTCCAGGGCGCTGGCGTTCATGTCCGCCTGATAGAACTGGAAGTTGTTCTTGCCGCGCTCTTTGGCGTGATACATCGCGGTGTCGGCGTTTTTCATAAGCTGGCTGAGTTCGTTGCCGTCCTGAGGGCTCAGGGCGATGCCGATACTGGCGGTGACAAAGAACTCGCGGCCTTCGAGCACGAACGGTTTCACCAGGCTGGCGAGAATCTGTTCTGCAACGTGGATCGCCCGGGTCAAGGCGATTTCACGGTTGGCACGCGGTTGCAGGAGCAAGGTGAACTCGTCGCCGCCCATGCGCGCTACGGTATCGTCGTCATCGACGCAGCCAAGCAGGCGCGTGGCCATTTCCTTGAGCATGCGGTCGCCGGCGGCGTGCCCCAGGGAGTCGTTGATCGGCTTGAAGCGGTCGAGGTCGAGGAACATCAACACTACCCAGGATTTCTGCCGTTCGGCCGCTTGCAGCGCCGTGTGCAGGCGGTCCTGGAACAGTGTGCGGTTGGGCAGGTGCGTCAAAGCGTCGTAATAGGCGAGGCGGTGAATTCGCTGCTCACTGGCCTTGCGCTCGCTGATGTCGCTGAAGAAGCACACGTAACTGGCCAGGTCGCCTTCGTCGTCCAGCACCGCCGTAATGCCGACCCAGGCCGGGTAATGCTCGCCATTGCGGCGTTTGAGCCAGACTTCGCCTTCCCAGGTGCTGTTCTGGTTCAGTTGCTTGAGCACGTAACGCAGATGGGCTTCCTGCTGCTCGTCGACGGTCAGTATGTTCGGCAACTGGTCGAGTACCTGTTCCACTGCATAACCGCTGACGCGGCTGAAGGCTTCGTTGGCCTGGACGATGTAGCCGGCCGGGTCGGTGATCAGGATCGCCGAGGTCGAGTGCTCGAATACCGTGGCCGCCATACGCAGGTCTTTTTCGGCACGGCGTTGCTGGCTGATGTCGCGACCGACCCCGAGCACGCCTTCGAATGCACCGTGCTCGTCCCAGACCAGCACCAGCCGCAGTTCGATAGGAATCTTGCGCCCGTCGGCCCGCAGGCAGTCGAACAAGAACAATTGGGTCTGCACCTGGTTGCGCAACAGAGCCAGTTGATCGGGTTGATCCAGCGCGTTGTTGACCCGCTCCATCAGGCTGTAGATGCCTGCCAGTTGTTGCGGGTTGGCGATGGTTGATTGCCAGCCGTTCTGGAAAATCCATTCGGCGTCATAACCCAGCACGGCTTGTACCGACGGGCTGACGTAATTGAGCGTCATGCGGTTATCGGTGGAAAAAATCACGTCGCTGATGCTTTCGGCGAGCATCCGGTAGCGCTGCTCACTGTCACGCAGGGACTCACTGGCTTCGATTTGCTCGGTGACGTCCTTGGCCACGCCAATGATGCGGGTCACCTGGTCGTGCTTGTCCCGTGCCAGGGCCTGTTCGCGAATGTCGAAGCGCCGCCATTCACCGTCCCGGTGACGGAAACGCAGCTGGCATTGCATCAATTGGCTGTAGCCACCTTGCCGTTGGGTCTGGCGCGAGCGGTGGTAGTAGTCGGCATCGTCGGGATGCAGGAGGATTTCCCAGAAGTACTCGCCCATCTGGTGCAATTCGGTGCGGTTGTAGCCCAGGGTCTGGCCCAGATGATGGTTACTGAAAATCATGCGCTGGCTGATCACGTCCTGTACGTACAGGTGATCGGGCACGGTGCGTACCACATCAGACCAGAAACCTTCGCGCTCCTGCAGCGACAACTCAATGAGCTTGCGGCTGGTGATATCGGTGATGCTCAGGATCACCGCGTTATAGTCGTCGGGACTTTCCGGCAGGCGCAGCACCAGCCACAGGTGCTGATCACGGCCATTGGCATCCTGGAGTTTGATTTCCAGCTCAAGTTGCTGCTGCTGATGGAATGCCGCTTCGAGTACTTGATTGCCGATGGCGCTGCCATCGAGCGGGTTGCCATCGATCAGCAGGTCCCAGGCTTGCCTGGACGTACTGACATTAAGCAGCTGCAGGGCAACCTGGTTGACTTCGGTAATACGCAGCGCCTGTAGCAAATGTCGGCGTTGCTCCGGGTCATCCAGCCGCGCCTGCAATTGTTCGGTGCTTTGCAGTCGAGCCTTGTCAAAGGCGCTCTTGAGTCCGGACATGTCGAGTACACACAGCGCAACGCCAGTGCCTTCGAAAATTTCCTGATAACGTCGACGCCCTTCATGCAACTGGCGTTGGCGTCGGCGCATGTTCAGCAGGACGACAAACGGCAGCATGGAAAAGGCCAGGCCCAGCAGGCATTTGCCGATGAAGGCCGGCAGCAGCTCTTCGAGCACGCGCTGGCGATCGAACAGCCCACGCAGCTGCCAGTCGCTGCCGCTCAGTGGGACGGTCAGCACACTGTTGCTCAGATCGTCCTGGGTCAGTGTGCCCGGGTTGACCAGTGGCAGCGCGATATCGCGGCTGATGATCTGGTGGTTGAAACGGTTTTCCACCAGCCACTGCGGGCGGCCATCGGCCTCGCTCAGATTGGTCAGGGACGAAAAAAACGTCGGCTTCAGGCGCAAGGCCCAATAGCCACGGGTACTGCCGCTGGCTTGATGTAGCAGCAGGTGCACCACGGAGCCATCGATCGCATTGCTGAAGTAGTGAGGCTGGGCACGACTGCGTCGGACCAGCTCGCCCAGATAGTCGGCGTCTTCGCTGTTGGTCGCGCTGTCAGTGAGGATTGTCCCGGAGGGGCTGAGCAGGGCCAGGCTGGTCAGGTCTGGCAAGGATTTTTGCAGCTTGCGCAGCAGCTCCTGCTGTTCGTCGGTGCTTTGCGGCTGTTCGACGATCGGTAGCAGGTTAAGGGCGATCTGAGCGTTGAGCGCCATGTTCAGGCTGACTTGCGCGGCCAGGTCGGCGGTGTAGTCGATGGTGTACTGCCGCTGGTTTTTCCGGGTTTCACGCAACTGGTCCAGCAGCTGCCAAAACAGCAGTGCGAGCAGCAACAGAGCCAGCATCGCCAGCGCGCCTTTCAGGGTTCCGCGCAGGGGCGAACCGGGCGCCGCTGTCGGAGCACTGTTAGTCAGGGACGGAGTGACATTGGACAAACTGTAATCCTGCGGTTTGGCTGGACTGGCGCGACGTGCACTATAAGCCGGACGCCCGGAGGGCGGCTAGCATGCCTTGAGTCGTGGCAAAGTGCCAGTCCCGCTCGGCTGGACGGCCACCTGTCATTGAGGTAGCTTTGCCGGTTACGCGGGAGCGTTCCAGCTCCTAGAATCAGACTTTTTCAGCGCACCCGCATTGATAGTTTCAATCGGATGGCGCGCACGGTCTGGCCAGGCATCGTCTGCGCTCCAATCATTCATCAGTCACTGACCCAAGGTTCTCCATGGCTCAATACGTATTCACCATGCATCGGCTGGGTAAAGTTGTACCGCCGAAGCGGGAAATCCTGAAAAACATCTCCTTGTCTTTCTTTCCAGGCGCCAAGATCGGCGTACTCGGCCTCAACGGTTCGGGTAAATCCACGCTGCTGAAAATCATGGCCGGCGTCGACACCGAGTTCGAGGGTGAAGCCCGTCCGATGCCGGAGCTGAACATCGGCTACCTGCCGCAGGAACCACAACTGGATCCGACCAAGACTGTGCGTGAAGTGGTCGAGGAAGCCGTCAGCGTGATCAAGGACGCCCAGGCGCGTCTGGACGAGGTCTACGCGGCCTACGCCGATCCGGATGCCGATTTCGACAAACTGGCTGCCGAGCAGGCCAAACTCGAAGCGATCCTGCAGGCCAGCGACGGTCACAACCTGGAGCGCCAGCTGGAAGTTGCCGCCGATGCGCTGCGTCTGCCGGCCTGGGATGCCAAGGTCGAACACCTGTCCGGTGGTGAAAAGCGTCGTGTGGCCCTGTGCCGCCTGCTGCTGTCCGCCCCTGACATGCTGCTGCTCGACGAACCGACCAACCACCTGGACGCCGATTCCGTCGCCTGGCTGGAGCACTTCCTGCACGATTTCCCGGGCACCGTGGTTGCGATCACGCACGACCGTTACTTCCTGGACAACGTCGCCGGCTGGATTCTGGAACTCGACCGCGGCGCGGGCATTCCCTACGAGGGCAACTATTCGGGTTGGCTGGAAGCCAAGTCCGATCGTCTGGCTGCCGAATCCAAGCAGCAGTCGGCTCACGAAAAAGCCATGAAGGAAGAACTGGAGTGGGTGCGCAAAGGCGCCAAGGCCCGCCAGTCCAAATCCAAGGCTCGCCTGCAACGCTTCGAAGAAATGCAATCGCAGGAATTCCAGAAGCGCAGCGAAACCAACGAGATCTACATTCCGGCCGGTCCTCGCCTGGGTGACAAGGTCATCGAGTTCAAGAACGTCACCAAGGGCTACGGCGATCGCGTATTGATCGACAACCTGTCGTTCTCCATGCCTAAAGGCGCCATCGTCGGCGTTATCGGTGGTAACGGTGCGGGTAAATCCACGCTGTTCCGCATGCTGATGGGCAAGGAAACGCCGGACTCGGGCAGCATCGAAGTCGGCGAAACCGTCCAGCTTGCTTGCGTGGATCAGAGCCGCGAAGACCTGGACGGCAGCAAGACGGTGTTCCAGCAAATCTCCGACGGTTCCGACCAGATCCGCATCGGCAACTATGAGATCCCGTCGCGTACTTACGTCGGCCGTTTCAACTTCAAGGGCGGCGACCAGCAGAAGTTCGTCAAGGATCTGTCCGGTGGTGAGCGCGGTCGCTTGCACCTGGCCCTGACCCTGAAGGAGGGCGGCAACGTCCTGCTGCTCGACGAACCGTCCAACGACCTCGACGTCGAAACCCTGCGTTCCCTGGAAGAAGCCCTGCTGGACTTCCCGGGCGCCGCCATTGTGATCTCCCACGATCGCTGGTTCCTTGACCGCGTCGCGACTCACATCCTGGCGTACGAAGACGACTCGCAAGCCGTGTTCTTCGAAGGCAACTACACCGAATACGAAGCCGATCGCAAAAAGCGTCTCGGTGAAGCAGCTGCCCAGCCGCATCGTGTACGGCACAAAAAACTGGCCTGATATCGGGTTGGTTGCTTGAAAAAGAACGGAGCCTTCGGGTTCCGTTTTTTTTTGCGCTTTTTCAGCTGCTTCGAGTTGCGGCTTTCGCGAGCAGGCTCGCTCCCACAGGGAGCGCATTACAA
>NZ_JBSVWS010000251.1:0-5965 GCF_054071155.1 Pseudomonas sp. SDO5532_S415
ATGTACACCAGAGATCAACTGTGGGAGCGAGCCTGCTCGCGAAGGCGCCCGCACAAACGCTACATCACTTACCGACGAACTCAGCCTCGCGCTTGGCAATAAACGCCGCCATCCCTTCCTTCTGATCCTGCGTCGCAAACGCGGCATGGAACACCCGGCGCTCGAAGCGCACGCCTTCGGACAGGCTCACTTCAAAGGCGCGGTTGACGCTTTCCTTGACCATCATCGCGATCGGCAACGATTTTTTGGCAATCAACGTCGCGACTTTCAACGCTTCGTCCAGCAGCTCATCGCTCGGCACGATGCGTGCGGCGATGCCGCAACGCTCCGCTTCCACCGCATCGATCAGACGACCGCTGAGGCACATTTCCATGGCCTTGGCCTTGCCCACGGCGCGTGTCAGGCGCTGAGTGCCACCCATGCCCGGCAGCACGCCGAGGTTGATTTCCGGCTGACCGAACTTCGCGTTGTCACCAGCCAGGATGAAATCGCACATCAGCGCCAGTTCACAGCCGCCGCCCAGGGCGAAACCGTTGACCGCGGCGATGATCGGCTTGCGGCGGTTGGCCACGCGATCGCTGTCGCTGAACAGGTCGTCGAGGTAAATCTGCGGGTAGGTCAGCTCGGCCATTTCCTTGATGTCGGCACCGGCGGCAAAGGCTTTTTTCGAGCCGGTCAGCACGATGCAACCGATGTTCGAGTCAGCTTCCAGGCCGTCGAGGGCATGGTTCAGTTCGCTGACGATCTGCGCATTCAAGGCGTTCAGCGCCTGTGGGCGGTTCAGCGTGATCAGGCCGACGCGGCCGTGGGTTTCCAGCAAAATCGTTTCGTAGTTCACGTAGTGTTTTCCTTCTCAAAGATTGCGCGAAATGACCATCCGCTGAATATCGCTGGTGCCTTCGTAGATCTGGCAGACCCGCACATCGCGGTAGATCCGCTCCAGCGGGAAGTCGTTCAGGTAACCGTAGCCACCGAGGGTTTGCAACGCCGAGGAACAGACCTTTTCGGCCATTTCCGAGGCGAACAGCTTGGCCATCGACGCTTCGACCAGGGCCGGTTTGCCGCTGTCCCTCAACGCTGCTGCGTAGTGCACCATCTGCCGGGCCACCGCAATTTGGGTGGCCATGTCCGCCAGGCGGAACGCCACGGCCTGATGCTCGATGATCGGCTTGCCGAAGCTCTCGCGTTCACGGGCGTAGTCGCGGGCCGCTTCGAAGGCGGCGCGGGCCATGCCCACCGATTGCGAAGCGATGCCGACACGCCCGCCTTCGAGGTTGGCCAGGGCGATCTTGTAGCCCTCGCCTTCTTCGCCCAGGCGGTTGGCCACCGGGACTTTCACGTCTTCAAACAGAATCTGGCAAGTGTCGGACGCATGCTGGCCGAGTTTGTCTTCGACCCGGGCGACTTTGTAACCCGGCGAATCGGTCGGCACGATCAGTGCCGTGATCCCGCGTTTGCCGGCACTCGAGTCAGTGACGGCGAACACAATCACCACCCCGGCGTTCTGCCCGGAGGTGATGAACTGTTTGCAGCCGTTGAGTACGTAGTGATCGCCTTCCAGCCGCGCACGGGTTTTCAGGCCGCTGGCGTCGGAGCCGGCCTGGGGCTCGGTCAAGGCGAATGCGCCGAGCATCGCGCCGCTGGCCAGTGGCTTGAGGAAGCGCTCTTTCTGGTCGTCGTTGCCGTAATTGAGGATCGGCACGCAACCCACCGAGTTGTGCACGCTCATGATGGTCGAGCAGGCACCATCGCCGGCGGCGATTTCTTCCAGGGCCATGGCGTAGGCCAGGTAACCGGTGTCGCAACCGCCCCACTGCTCCGGCACCAACATGCCGAAGAAGCCCAGCTCGGCCATCTCGCCGATGGCTTCCTTGGGGAAACGGTGCTCGCGGTCCCATTCGGCGGCGAAGGGTTTCAGCCGTTCCTGGGCAAACTGCCGGGCCGCGTCGCTGATCTGAAGTTGTTCGTCATTGGGGATCATGGTGAATCCTTAAAATCCGGGGTACGACAAAGAACTCTGTGGGAGCCAGCCTGCTGGCGATGGCGTCGTGTCAGTCAAAATCTACTTTCATGACACACCGTCATCGCCAGCAGGCTGGCTCCCACAGGGGTAAGGCTGGCTTAGTAAAGGCATTCCACGGCCATCGCCGTCGCTTCACCACCACCAATACAAATCGCCGCCACGCCACGCTTCAAGCCTTTCTGGCGCAGGGCCGAGAGCAAGGTCACCAGAATCCGCGCGCCGGACGCACCGATCGGGTGGCCCAGGGCACAAGCGCCGCCGCGCACGTTGAGCTTCTCGTGAGGGATCTCCAGGTGGCTCATCGCGGCCATGCCGACCACGGCGAAGGCTTCGTTGACTTCAACCAGGTCCACCTGATCCAGCGACCAGCCGGTTTTCTTCATCAGCTTCTTGATCGCGCCAATCGGTGCCACCGGGAACAGGCCCGGGGTATCGGCGAACGCCGCGTGGCCATGAATCACCGCCAGTGGCTTGAGACTCCGCTTGTCAGCTTCGGAGCGGCGCATCAGCACCAGTGCCGCCGCGCCGTCGGAAATCGAACTGGAGTTCGCCGCCGTGACGGTGCCGCCTTCGCGGAACGCCGGTTTCAGTGAGGCGATCTTGTCCAGTTTGGCTTTCGGTGGCTGCTCGTCGTTGCTGATCACCACTTGTTCCTTGCCGACGGTGACGGTCAACGGCACGATCTCGTCCTTGAAGCTGCCATCCTTGATCGCCTGCTGCGCGCGGGTGGTCGAGGCAATGGCGAACGCATCCTGGGCTTCGCGGCTGAAGTCGTTGGTTTCAGCGCAGTCTTCGGCAAAGGTGCCCATCAGGCGGCCTTTGTCGTAGGCGTCTTCCAGGCCATCCAGGAACATCGAATCGAGCACCCGGCCGTGGCCCATGCGATAGCCGCTGCGAGCGCGGTCCAGCAGGTAGGGCGCGTTGGACATGCTTTCCATGCCGCCGGCAATCACCACATCGGCGCTGCCAGCCAACAGCATGTCATGGGCCAGGATGGCGGTTTCCATACCAGAGCCGCACATCTTGTTCACGGTGGTGCAGCGGGTCGACTTGTCCAGCCCCGCACCCAGCGCCGCCTGACGCGCAGGAGCCTGGCCCAGACCGGCGGGCAATACGCAGCCGAACAGCACTTCATCGACCGCATCCGTCGCCACACCGGCGCGCTCGACGGCGGCCTTGATCGCGGCGGCACCGAGTTGCGGTGCGGTCAGGCTTTTGAGTTCGCCCTGGAACCCGCCCATCGGGGTGCGGACGGCGCTGACGATAACGATTGGATCATTTGCGATAGTCATGACAAATCCTCCTTATTTGGCCGCCATGCGCAAAGCACCGTCGAGACGGATCACCTCGCCATTGAGCATGCTGTTTTCAATGATATGCCTGACCAGCTGCGCATACTCGGCCGGTTTGCCCAGGCGCGGCGGGAACGGCACACCGGCCGCCAGGGCGTCGCGGACTTCCGGGGTCATGCCGGCCATCATCGGCGTTTCGAAAATACCCGGGGCGATGGTCATCACGCGGATGCCGAAACGCGCCAGCTCACGGGCGGCGGGCAAGGTCAGGCTGACGATGGCGCCTTTGGAGGCCGCGTAGGCCGCCTGGCCGATCTGGCCGTCGTACGCCGCCGCCGACGCGGTGTTGATGATCACGCCGCGCTCGCCATCGGTGTCCGCTTCGGTCTCGGCAATCGCCGCCGAGGCCAGACGCAGCATGTTGAAGCTGCCGATCAGGTTGACGTTGATCACCTGGCTGAAACTGGCCAAGGCGTGCGGACCGTTCTTGCCGAGGATCTTCTCGCCGCGCACGATGCCCGCGCAGTTGACCAGGCCATTGAGACCGCCAAAGGCCTTGACCGTCGCCTGCACCGCCGCTTCAGCCGCCGCTTCGTCGCTGATGTCCGCCACCACGCTGTGCGCGCCCAAACGCTGGGCCTGCGCCGCGACCGCTTCGGCGTTCATGTCCACCAGCATCACTTTGGCACCGGCGCCGACCAGCATTTCAGCGGTGGCCGCACCCAGGCCGGAAGCACCGCCGGTGACGAGAAAAACCTTGTTTTCGATCTGCATCATTGTTTCCTTGGATTCAAGCTGAAACGTTCTTCGCCGCGGCCTCTTGAGCCTTGGCGATTTCCTGGTTGCGCAAGATAAAGCGCTGCAATTTGCCGCTTGGGGTTTTCGGCAACTCGCTGACAAATTCGATTTCACGGGGGTACGAGTGCGCCGCCAGGCGCTTGCGCACATGCTGACGCAGTTCCTCGGCCAGTTCCGGCGCAGCGCGGTACTGTGCGCTGAGCACGACGAAGGCTTTGACCAGTTCGGTGCGCTCCGGATCAGGCTTGCCGACCACTGCCGCTTCCACCACTGCCGGGTGTTCGATCAAGGCACTTTCCACATCGAACGGGCCGACGCGGTAGCCGGAAGTGGTGATCACGTCATCGCTGCGACCGACGAAGCTGATGCTGCCGTCCGGGTTCCATTCGACGGTATCGCCGCTCAGGTAATAGTTGCCGACGAAGGCCTTGGTCGGTGCGCCCTGGTAACCAGCGAACCAGCACATTGGCGACTGGGTACGGTCGATGGCCAGGATGCCCGGCTGGCCGACCCCCAGTTCCTTGTATTCATCGTCCAGCACCACGATGCGGTGACCGGGCGAGGCAAAACCGGCGGCGCCCAGATGAATCGGATGTTCCAGGCCATGGTGGTTGCACAGGACCATGCCCAGTTCTGTCTGGCCGTAGTGGTCATGAATCACCACGCCCAGGTTGTCGGCGAACCAGCGGATCACTTCCGGGTTCAGCGGCTCGCCGGCGCTGCTGACGATGCGCAGCTTGCCATTGATCGACTTGGCGAATTCGTCGCCGCCGGCAATCAACAGGCGGTAAGCGGTGGGCGAACCGGTGAGGTTGGTAATGCCGTATTTGTTGATCACCCGGCAGGTGCTTTCGAGGGTGAACGGGCCATCGTAGAAGGTGATCGGGTGCCCCATGGCCATCGGCCCGGTGACGCCGAAATAAATGCCATAGGCCCAGCCCGGATCGGCGACGTTCCAGAATGCGTCTTCCGGGCGCAGGTCCACAGCGTCGCGGGTATAGCTCTCGAACGCGACGATGGCCTTGAGCGGCACCGACAGCGCTTTCGACGGGCCGGTGGTGCCCGAGGTGAACATCAGCAGGAACGGGTCTTCACCGGTGAGCATTACCGGTTCACAGACGTTGGAATAGTTGGCCAGTTCGGCCCAGAAGCTGTAATCGCCCTGCACAATGCCCTGCCCCTTGGGGCCGGCAACGGTGACGATGGTCGGGCAATCGGCGACTTCGGCGAGTTTCGAGCGGTTGACCGCGTCGGTGACCACCACTTTGGCGCCGGAGCTGCCGAGGCGATGCTCGATGGCTTTCGGGCCGAAGGCGGTGAACAGTGGCTGGTAGACCGCGCCGATGCGCCAGGTGGCGAACACGGTGATGAGCAATTCGATGTTACGTGGCAGCAGGCCCGCGACTTTGTCGCCCTTCTGCACCCCCTGGCTCAAGAGGAAATTGGCGAAACGCGCGGCCTTGTCCTGCAGGTCGCTGAAGGTGTACATCGCGCTGGCGCCATCGCGGCCTTCCCAGAACAGCGCGATGCGCCCCGGCAAGGCATGCCGGTCACAACACTCGATGCAGGCATTGAGGGCGGTCAGATCGCCTGCGAGTGCGGCGTCGACGGTGTGCTGATAATTGAACTGTGAAACAGCAGACAAGTAATCGCGCATTGCCAGAATCCCTCTGTGTTTTTTATTAGGTTGGGGGAACCGTAACCAACAGGGAAATACTCGCTCTGCGCGAGGGGTGGGGCAATGGTCAAAGTTATCAAGTTGCTTGACTGGTTTGGCCAAGGTTCAAGGGATGCGGTGCCTGACAGGACCTCTTCGCGAGCAGGCTCGCTCCCACAATTGAAATGTATACCC
>NZ_JBSVWS010000252.1:0-5940 GCF_054071155.1 Pseudomonas sp. SDO5532_S415
TCTTGCTCTTGCTCTTGCTCTTGCTCTTGCTCTTGCTCTTGCTCTTGCTCTTGCTTTGCTTGCCCGGGATGGCTGCCTTGCAGCCGACCACTTTTTTGCAGATATACCCGGATCCCCTGTGGGAGCGAGCCTGCTCGCGAAGACGGCTTGGCGGCTGAGGATGTTTACCGCTCAATCAAACCGAGTCATGGCCATCTAGAGCAAGCTTTACTCCTACAATTATCTCAGAACCGTCCGATATTGAGACTCGGATGTCCGGATGTTGTACTCAAAACTCGGTTTCACGAGTTTTTGAGACAGTGCCAATGAAAAAACCACCCATATTCAGGGGCAGGTCAGACCCGGTTTTTGATCTACTGATAACATCGCCGCACAAGGAACGCCTCTCGGACTACCTCGCTCTACTCAAGCCTCTGGACGACCAGAGGCGTTATCTGTCGTTCGATGATTTGCGCTATCGCTGGGCGCCGGGGCTGGATTCGAATCTGTGCTGGGCCTTGGTCAAGAAGGCCCGAACAGCGCAGTACTCCAGCCTGTTGCCATTGGGTGAGCCGATGCGGTGGGGAAACTTCATACTGACGCCCGTGGCACAAAAAGCGATTTCTGCCGTGGACCGACAGGCCACCACTGCCGCGCTGGAGTACATGACCAGCCAGATCGGCGAGCGCGCGCATTTCAGTTATCTGCTTAATGATTTGATCGAAGACGAAGCCATCAGCAGCAGTCAGCTCGAGGGCGCGGCGACTACCACCCGGGTGGCCAAGGACATGCTCAAGCGCCATCGCCTGCCGCGTACGCCGGATGAGCGAATGGTGATCGGCAATTACAAGATGATGAACTTCGCTTGGGAAAAACGTTATGAACCGCTGAGTATCGAGCTGGTCAAGGCACTGCATCGTGTTGGCGTATCAGGTATCGATGACGGGCAATATTCGCCGGGGGATTTGCGGGTCAACGATGACGTGGTGGTGCAGGACGGACAGGGCAATACGGTTCATGTGCCGCCTCCTGCTGCCGGGCTCGCCGGGCGGTTGCAGGTGCTGTCGGCATGGATCAATCAATCCCACAACGATCCTCATCGGACGGACTATCTGCATCCGCTGATCAAGGGCATTGCGCTGCATTTTGCGTTGGGTTATGAGCACCCGTTTCGCGATGGAAACGGCCGCGTCGCTAGGGCGTTGTTCTACTGGTTCATGTTCAAGAATGATTTCTCGGCGTTTCGTTACATTGCCATCAGCGTCTTGCTGCGCAGTGCGCCGGTGAAGTACGGGCGCTCGTATCTGAAAACCGAAGCGGACGATCTGGACCTGACGTATTTCATCGATTTCCAGTGTTCGGTGGTGTTGCGTGCTGTCAGCAGTTTTACCGAGGCTTATAGGAAGAGTCTGATAAATGCCGAGTGCTTTGATCGTTGGTTGTCGGAGTCTGGATTTTTCAATCGGCTGACCGAAAAGCAGCGGACGATATATCAGGTGGCCAAGAGTGGCATGGCCAAGGAGTTTACGGCGGTCAATGTGAAGGCGAATCTGGGGTGTTCCTACAACACGGCGTCGACCACGTTGAATGGATTGGTGGGTCTGGAGTTGTTTGAAAAGCGCAAGCTGGGGCGGGAGTGGGTGTTTTTTCTACGACCCGGATCGGCGGCCTGAACCATTGTGGGAGCGGGCTCGCTCCCACAGGTTTTTTGTTGATGCTTAGAGCGTGCCGAAGACCTTCTTCGCCAAACTGGTCGCCGCAGCCGCCGGGTTGTTGCGGATGGTTTCTTCCTGCTTGCCGATCATTTCAAACAAGCCGTTCAGCGCCTGTTCGGTGACGTAGCTTTCGATGTTGGCATTCTTCGTATCGATCACGCCCATGGTCGCAGCTTGCCCGGCGAACGAGTTGTACTGCTGGGCCAGGCCGACCTGGTCGGTGGCTTGTTTGACGATCGGCAGGAACTTGGCGCGGATCTGTTCGCGGCTGGTTTTGTTCAGGTACTGGGTGGCCGAGTCGTTGCCGCCGCTGAGGATGCCCTTGGCATCATCTACCGTCATCTTTTTCACGGCATCGACGAGGATTGGCTGGGCTTGGACGACAGCGGTTTCCGCCGCTTTGTTCATGCTGGTTTCCAGTTGATCGACCTGATCACCCATGCCGAACTGTTTCATCTTGCTGGCGACTTTTCCCAGCTTGCCTGGCAGCTCGATTTTCACGTCCGGGTTGTTGCTGAATCCGCCCGGTGTGCCGAGTTGTTTCACGGCCAATTGCGCGCCTTGAGTCAGGGCGTCCTTGAGACCGCCGGTGGCGTCTTTTTGTGACAGGTCGCTGAGCGACAGCGCCATCGCGCTGGCGCAGATCATCAAGCCTGCGCACAAGCCGGCAAAGCGAAGGGTAGGGCGGAGCATGGCAACTTCCTTTTTCAAAAAGACTTAACGGGCCGCGTCGACGCGGACCTTCACAGGCTGTGGGTCGGAGCCGTCCAGTCGCACGGCGTGATTCTCGGTGGTGATGAACAACAGTTTGCCATCGACTTCAATGCGCGCGTTGATCGAATAACGGTGATTGGGCTCGATCTTCTGAGGGTCGTAGCTCAGGTGGAACGGCAGCGGTACCTGGCCTTTGACCGGGCCACGTTGTTCGTCGATGACCTTGGCCGGGGCATCAGCGAGTGTGATGTCTTGCAGGCTGACGCTGAGGACCGCCGTCGGGGGCAGTGCGATGCGTTGCAGGTAGAAGACTTCGCCATCGAGGCTGGCCTTGGCTGAAGGCTGCATCGACTGGCAGGCACCCAGTAGTGCGGTCATGGCCAATAGAGAGAGTTTTTTCATTGCAGATCTCCTTCTCATGTGGGAGCGAGCCTGCTCGCGAAGGCGGTGTGCCAGCCAACTTGGAAGTCGACTGATACGGCCTCTTCGCGAGCAGGTTTTACATCAAATATCGGGTTGTGTGGTGGGTTGGTCCGCCGCATCTTCACTGCGATGCAACGCCACCTGCTGGATCGACAAGCGAATCTCCGCCGGCAACACCCGTTTCGCCGCGCCCTCGGCCAGTTCGCCGAGCAGTTCGTGATAGCCCAGCTTGCCGGCCTCGTCGCGCTTGAACACTTCCAGATCGAGCATAGTCTGGATGAAGTGGCGGAACAGGCTCTTGTCGAAGAACTCCGGGGCGTTGAGGCCATGCAGGATCGACAGGCGTTGGGCCATGACCGTGCACAGGTCCTCCAGTTCTTCGGCGCTGATGCTGTTCTGGCCGCTGTTGAGCAGCAGGGAAACGGTCATGTAGAAGCGCTGCAAGGTCTGGGCGATGCTTTTCGACAGCAGCGTCAGCAGCACGAAATGCCGCGAGCTCGGCGCCGGACGCAGGTAAACGTCGTTCTCGAAGCGCAGCAGGCCTTGTTCGACGAACGCCTCCAGCCATTGATCGATCACCCCGTCCAGTTCGTCCAGCGACCAGCGAATGAACAACTCGGCTTGCAGGTACGGGTACAGCGCGCGGGTGTAGCGCAGGATCTGTTCGCGGCTCATGCGCGATGCGCTCTGGAAGAAACTTGCCAGTAGTGCCGGCAGTGCGAAGATGTGCAGCACGTTGTTACGGTAGTAGGTCATCAAGACGGCGTTCTGCTCGTCCAGATAGAGAATCTTGCCCAGGGCATCGCTCTGCTCGGACAGCAGATCCATATCCTTCACGTGCTCGATCAGCGCCCGGCCGTCGCCCTCAGGCAGCGTGGTGTGCGGCGAGTAAGGCACCTTGCGCAACAGCGCCAGATAGAGGTCGAGCACCCGCGCCATGGCGCGATCGTCCAGCGCCAGGCGGCTGGTCGACAACAGCGCCAGCGCTACGAGGTTGACCGGGTTGATCGCTGCTGCTTCGTTCAGATGTTGCGCGACTTTCTGGCCGAGGCGGTTGGTGGTTTCGTTGAGCCAGGCCGGTTTGAACTGCGGACCGAGTTCCTGTTTACGCCAGTCCGGCTGTTCGCTGTCGAGGAACTCCGCCAGTTTGATCGGTTCGCCGAAGTTCACCGCCACCTGGCCGAAACGCTGCTTGAGCGCGCCGATGACTTTGAAGATGTCGAAGATCGATTCCTTCTTCTTGCTTGCCCCACGCAATTCACCCAGATAAGTGCGACCTTCCAGCACGCGCTCATAGCCGATGTACACCGGCACAAACACGATCGGCATGCGCGAGGAGCGCAGGAAACTGCGCAGGGTGATCGCCAGCATCCCGGTTTTCGGTTGCAGCATGCGCCCGGTGCGCGAGCGGCCGCCTTCGACAAAGTACTCCACCGGGAAGCCCTTGGTGAACAGGGTGTGCAGGTATTCGTTGAACACCGAGGTGTACAGCGGGTTGCCCTTGAAAGTGCGGCGCATGAAGAACGCACCGCCACGGCGCAGCAGGCCGCCGATCCCGGGCATGTTCAGGTTGATCCCGGCGGCGATGTGCGGCGGGGTCAGGCCGTTGCGGAACAACAGGTAGGACAGCAGCAGGTAGTCGATGTGGCTGCGGTGGCAGGGCACATAGATCACTTCATAACCCGGTGCGACCTTCTGCACGCCTTCGATGTTGTTGACCTTGATACCGTCGTAGATCTTGTTCCAGAACCAGCTCAGCACCACTTCCATGAAGCGGATCGCGGTGTAGGTGTAGTCCGAGGCGATTTCGTTGCCGTAGCGCAGGGCCTGGGCCTTGGCTTTCTCCGGGGAGATGTTTTCGCGCTCGGCTTCGTCGAGTATCGCCTGCTTGACCAGAGGCTGGTTGACCAGGCCCTTGACCAGGTTGCGCCGGTGGGAAATGTCCGGGCCGATCACGGCCGCTTTGAGGTTGCGGAAATGCACCCGCAGGATGCGTTGGGCCATGCGCACGGTGCGCTCGTGACCCTTGTTGTGCTCGATCAGCTCGCGCAGATGGATCGGCGCGGAGAACTGCACGCGGGTCTTGCGACCCAGCACGATGATGCTGAGCAAGCGACGCAGACGCCCGGTGACCGCCCAACTGTCGGCGAACAGCAGCTTCCACGGGCTCGACTCGCTGTCCGGCGACTGGCCCCAGAACACGCTGACCGGAATGATCTGTGCGTCTTCGGCGGCGTTTTGGCTCAGGGCGCTGACCAGGCGGGTCAGGGTCGGCGGCGCACCGCGCTTGTCCTGGCGACCGAGCCAGTCCGGATCCGGCGTCAAGTAGAAGAACGCCGCCGGTTCCAGCAGGTTGCCCACCGACACCGGCAGCACCGGACGTGGCAGGCCGGCCTTGCTGCATTCGGTGTCGACCACGGCGAGGTCGGTCAGCGAAGGATTTTGCAGGACGTAGAACACCGGGCGACTGCGGTCGAGGTTGAGGGTGAACGACGACTGGTTGATCGTCTCCGAGCGAACCCAGAGGTACAACAGTCGGCGCAGGGTGCCAAACACTAGACGGCGGAGCGGGGAACGGGTCATACGGCATCTGCATGAGTGAATGAAAAAAACCGAGCGTTTGCTCGGGCGGTCGATAGTGTGCCGGATTCGCCGAAAATCGGCAAAAAAGCGGCAATCAAAGTGCTATTGAGAGATTAAACGTCTGACATATACTCGGCGCTCTGTCGCCGCTGCCCTTCAGGGGACGGCATGTGCAGGCTGACGTTCCGAGGCTTTCCTGCGAAAAGCCCGATCAATAATAAAAAGGGAGTATGAACAGATGGCAACACGTGAAACCGGCAACGTGAAGTGGTTCAACGACGCCAAGGGCTACGGCTTCATTCAGCGCGCGGACGGGGTGGATGTGTTCGTGCACTACCGCGCGATTCGCGGTGAAGGCCACCGTTCACTGACCGAAGGCCAGCAGGTCGAGTATGCGGTGGTGGAAGGGCAGAAGGGGCTGCAGGCTGAGGATGTGGTGGGGCTTTAAAGCCGATCTTCAGAACACAAAAAACAATGTGGGAGCGAGCCTGCTCGCGAAAGCGGTGGATCAGTCGACATCAATGTT
>NZ_JBSVWS010000253.1:0-5874 GCF_054071155.1 Pseudomonas sp. SDO5532_S415
GCAGCCCAGCGGGAGCAAGCTCCCTCGCCACAGAAAGCTCCCCCCGCCACAAAATCGCGTTCAGGTGCTCAGGTAACGCCCGATCAACGCAATCCCGCTCGCCAGCACCAGCCACGTCACCAGCCGCACAAAGGCCTCGCGCGACAGGCGCATGGTCAACCGCCGACCGACCCACAGCCCCAGCGCCATGGCCGGCAGCAGGCATAGCGCCAGGACCAGCAACGGTAATTCGGCATACACCCCCGCAACCGCAAACAGGCTCAAACGCACCACCGTGCTGCAACTGATCAGTGCACTCTGAGTCGCCCGCGCCTCGTCCTTGGGCAGCCGACTGTTCAGATAGATCGCATACAAAAAACCGCCACTGCCAAACAACGCGCCGAACATCCCGCCCACGGTGCCCATCGGTAACGCCCAAACAGCAGACAATTGCGCCGGACGGACTTTTATCCACAGGCTGTAGATCGCATACGCGCTGATAAACACCCCCATCAACAGCAGCAACAGGTCGGATTTCAGGTTCAGCAGAAAAATCACCCCAAGGGTGCAGCCCACCGCCATGCAGGGCAGCAATCGCAGGAGCTCTGGTTTGGCCACGTCCCGTCGTGAAGGCAACAGATTGCCGAACGCCGCGATGAAATCCAGCAGCACCAGCAGCGGCACGATTTTCGATAAGGGCATGAACAAAATCAAAATCGGCCCGGCCACCAATGCCGTGCCGAACCCGGCGATACCAAACACGATGTAAGCCAGGGCGATGCCCGCCCCGATCACCAGCCAGTCCACTGCGCCGAATGGCCATTGGTTCAACAACTCAGCCACACTCAATCCTCCTTGAATACCGCCGACGACTTTACCCCTGTGGGAGCGAGCCTGCTCGCGAATACGGAATAACATTCAACACTGCAGTGACTGACATGGCGCCTTCGCGAGCAGGCTCGCTCCCACAAGGGATTTGCGCGGACTCATGGAGATTGTTCACCGAATGCCTTTAAACTGCGCCCCATGATTAAAGATCCCTTTGCAAGACTCGGCCTGGACCGCGAAGTCCTGACCGTCAGCCAGCTCAACGGCCGTGCGCGGGTGTTGCTTGAAGACGTGTTCAGCAACATCTGGGTCGAGGGCGAAATCTCCAACCTCGCCCGCCCGGCGTCCGGGCACGTGTACTTCACCCTCAAGGACAGCGGCGCCCAAGTGCGCTGCGCCCTCTTCCGGCAGAACGCCGCCCGGGTGCGCCAGGCGTTGAAGGATGGTCTGGCGGTCAAGGTGCGGGGCAAGGTTTCGCTGTTCGAGGGGCGCGGCGATTATCAGCTGATCCTCGACACCGTGGAGCCGGCCGGCGATGGTGCGCTGCGCCTGGCCTTCGATGCCTTGAAGGAAAAACTCAGCGCCGAAGGCCTGTTCAGCGCCGAACGCAAAGTGCCGCTGCCGGCGCATCCGCAACGTATCGGCATCATCAGCTCGCCCACCGGCGCGGTGATTCGCGACATCATCAGCGTATTCCGCCGCCGCGCGCCGCAAGTTCAGCTGACGCTGATCCCTACTGCGGTACAGGGCCGCGAAGCCACTGCGCAGATTGTTCGCGCGCTGAAACTGGCGGACGCCCGTGGCTTCGATGCATTGATCCTGGCCCGTGGCGGCGGCTCTCTGGAAGACCTCTGGTGTTTCAACGAAGAAGCCGTGGCCCGCGCCGTGGACGCTTGCGTGACGCCGATCGTCAGCGCCGTCGGCCATGAAACCGATGTATCGATCAGTGATTTCGTTGCCGACGTTCGCGCCCCCACGCCTTCTGCCGCCGCCGAACTGCTGGCACCGGACTCCAGTGATCTGGTGCGTCGGGTCGAGAGCCTGCATCGTCGGCTGGTGATGCGCATGCGCGACCGCCTGATGCGTGACCGGCTGCGCCTGGAAGGTATCTCTCGCCGCTTGCGTCATCCGGGTGAGCGCCTGCGTCAGCAAGCGCAGCGTCTGGACGACCTGGACATGCGCCTGCGCCGTGCCTTCGAGCGCAGCCTCAACACCCGGCGCGAACGACTGATCCGTCTGGAAACCCGCCTCGCCGGACAGCATCCAGGCCGGCAACTGGCGATGCTGCGGCAGCGCCTCGACAGCCTCGCCGAACGCTTGCCCCGCGCCATGCGCGAAGGTTTGAAAAGCCGTCGCCTGCAACTGCAAAGCCAGATGCAGACACTGCATGTGGTCAGCCCCCTGGCGACCCTCGGCCGTGGCTACAGCATTCTGCTGGACGAGCGCGGCAACGCGATCCGCAGCGCCGGGCAAACCCACACCGGCCAGCGCCTGAAAGCCAAACTGGGTGAAGGCGAACTGCAAGTGCGGGTCGAAGACAATCACCTGACGCCCGTCACCCTTTCTTTACTGGATTGATCCATGCCGCGCTTTTTAGCTTCGTTTCTGCTGTTGTGCCTGACACTCAACGCCCATGCCGACAGTTACATCACACGCCTGTTGAACAAACCGGTGCCGGGCGGCGTGGCCGTGGTGGACCTGGGCACCGCCGCGCAAGCGCCAAAAGCCAGTTATCAGGGCAAACCGGTGCTGGTGATCAAGGAACAGAACAACTGGCTGGCCATCGTCGGCATACCGCTGACGGTCAAGCCGGGTGCCCAATCCGTCAGCAGCGGCGGTCGTAGCCTGGGGTTCACCGTAGGCAACAAGAAATACCCGGAACAGCGCATCACCCTGAAAAACACGCAACAGGTCAATCCGGATCCGGACAATCTCAAGCGCATCGAGCGCGAACTGGCCGAGCAGATCGCTGCCTACCGCACGTTCAGTCCGAATACGCCAAGTAACGTGATGCTGGATAAACCGGTGAACGGCCCGCTGTCGAGCAAGTTCGGCGTGCGCCGCTTCTTCAATGGTGAAGAGCGCAATCCTCACTCAGGCCTGGATTTCGCCGTGCCTGCCGGCACGCCGATCAAGACCCCGGCCGCCGGGAAGGTGATTCTGATCGGTAATTACTTCTTCAATGGCAATACGGTGTTTGTCGACCATGGCCAGGGCTTTATCAGCATGTTCTGCCACATGTCAAAGATTGATGTGAAGGTTGGGCAGCAAATGGCACGCGGCGGTGTGGTCGGAAAGGTGGGCGCTACCGGCCGGGCGACGGGACCGCATATGCATTGGAACGTCAGCCTCAATGATGCGCGGGTGGATCCGGCCATATTTATTGGCGCGTTTCAGCCTTGATTCTCAGGAGAGGCTGATGGCCTCTTCGCGAGCAGGCTCGCTCCCACAGGTTTTCGTTGATCCTTGTGGGAGCGAGCCTGCTCGCGAAGGCGGCGTCATGGACAGCGCCTATTCAGCGTCCAAGTCCTGGATCCCATGGACTTCCCGGTCCGCCAGACAATGCCTGACCCACTCCTGAGTCTCCTCGGAAAACCAGCTCAGCTCCTCCGCCGTGATCAACTCCCGCGCGCACAACCCGAGCAGGTGCGAGCGCGCTTCGTGACGTGAAAACCTGAAGACGCCAAACGCCCAATACAGCTCTTTTTGCCCAGCCTTGAGCAATTCCTCGCTGGCGTCGATGCGTTCGTAAGGCGCGACACTCTTGTCCAGCACGATCTTTTCGACGTCGGTCATGATCCGGGTGCACATCCGCTCATGGGCCACCGGACGCAATACGCAATACTGTTTCCAATCGGACTCGTTCATCGCCGACTCCCGCTTGCCAGTCGAGGCTTTCAAGAAGAATAGCCCCGCCGCAAGCAGCCTGCGCTCAAAACACCGATTGCGCATCGCTCAAACCTTGCGCAAACAACCTGAAGATCAGACTGGAATAGAGCAATAAAATCTCGCCAAGCAGACACTGACGAGTATTCCTCTCAATTTTTTTCGACTGCTTGCCATCCTTTCCCCCCGCGGTTAGGGTTGAAGGCATGAAAACCTCTCACACCCTCATTCAGCGCCGTCAGCATCGCAGCTTGTGCCTTGTCAGTGCACGACTGCCGGGCTGAATCGCGGTGCCTCGTCTTACGCTTTATCCCCAGAACATTTGATCCACCGGCAGGCCGCCTTTTTTCGGCCCACACAATAAGGATTTCCCGATGAGCATGCTCAAAGACCCGTCTTCGAAATACCGCGCATTCCCGACCATCGACATCCCGGACCGCACCTGGCCGTCGAAAACCATCACCGCCGCCCCGATCTGGTGCAGCTCCGACCTGCGTGACGGCAACCAGTCGCTGATCGAACCGATGGACGCCGTCAAGAAGCTGCGTTTCTGGAAAACCCTGGTACAGGTCGGCGTGAAAGAAATCGAAGCCTCCTTCCCGGCCGCTTCGCAAACCGACTTCGACTTCGTGCGCACCCTGATCGAAGGCGGCCACATCCCGGATGACACCACCATCCAGGTGCTGACCCAGGGCCGTGAAGACCTGATCGCCCGCACTTTCGAATCCCTGCGTGGGGCGAAGAAAGCCATCGTTCACCTGTACAACGCAACCTCCCCTTCCTTCCGCCGCATTGTCTTCAACCAGGACAAGGACGGAATCAAGGAAATCGCCGTGAGCGCGGCCAAGCTGTTCGTCAAGTACGCCGCCCAGCAACCGGAAACCGAGTGGACCTTCGAGTACTCGCCGGAAACCTTCAGCGCCACCGAGCTTGAGTTCGCCAAGGAAGTCTGCGATGCGGTGATCGACGTCTGGAACCCGACGCCCGAGCACAAGATGATCCTCAACCTGCCGGCCACCGTCGAATGCGCGACCCCGAACATCTATGCCGACCAGATCGAATGGTTCGGCCGTCACATCAATCGTCGTGACAGCGTGATCATCAGCCTGCACACCCACAACGACCGTGGTACTGGCGTTGCCGCCACCGAACTGGGCCTGATGGCCGGCGCCGACCGCGTCGAAGGCTGCCTGTTCGGCAACGGCGAGCGCACCGGTAACGTCGACCTGGTGACCGTGGCCCTGAACATGTACACCCAGGGTCTTGACCCGCAACTGGACTTCTCCGACATCGACGGCGTGCGCAAGGTCGTCGAAGAGTGCAACCAGATCCAGGTTCACCCGCGTCACCCGTACGTCGGCGACCTGGTGCACACCGCATTCTCCGGCTCCCACCAGGATGCGATCCGCAAGGGCTTCGCCCAGCAGAAATCCGATGCCCTGTGGGAAGTGCCTTACCTGCCGATCGACCCGGCCGACATCGGCCGCAGCTACGAGGCGGTCATCCGCGTCAACAGCCAGTCGGGCAAAGGCGGTATCGCCTACCTGCTGGAACAGGAATACGGCATCAGCCTGCCGCGTCGCATGCAGATCGAGTTCAGCCAGGTCGTGCAGCGTGAAACCGATCGCCTGGGCCTGGAAATGACCGCCCAGCAAATTCATGCCCTGCTGCACAGCGAATACTTGCAGGCCAACACCCCGTACGCGCTGGTCAGCCATCGCCTGCAGGAAGAAAACGGCCACAGCGCCGTCGAAGTGGAAGTCGCCAGTAAAGGCCAGGGCGAAACCAACCTGCACTGGCGCGGCAAGGGCAACGGTGCGCTGGAAGCGCTGGTGGCCGGTCTGCCGATTCCGGTGGAGATCATGGACTACAACGAACACGCCATCGGCGCGGGCACCAATGCCAAGGCCGCGGCCTACATTGAACTGCGTGTGAACGGTGAACGTGCGGTGCACGGTGTGGGTATCGATGAAAACATCACCACCGCCAGCTTCAAGGCCCTGTTCAGCGCGCTGAACCGCTCCCTGAGCCAGCCGGAAGCGAAAGCGGCGTAAGCCCATTGCTGTAACGCAAAAGGCCCCGGAGTGAAACCTCCGGGGCCTTTTTTTGCCTGTTGGTTTTGTGCTGCCTGTTCTGGCCCTATCGCCAGCAGGCTGGCTCCCACAGGAGATCGCCTTTCCA
>NZ_JBSVWS010000254.1:0-5814 GCF_054071155.1 Pseudomonas sp. SDO5532_S415
TGGGCCTGCGTTGAACACACATACTGTGTCCAGTAAAGATCTATTGTGGGAGCGAGCCTGCTCGCGAAGACGGCCGCCCCAACACCGCAAAACCCGAATCTAAGCGCCCACCCGCGCCTGCAAACTCAAATGCGCCCGCTCCCCCGGCTTGAGACACAAACTGTCAGTGCCGCCGCTCGCTGCTTCCACACAGACAAATTCCGATATCTCATTCCAGCTCACCCCCAACAACGGCCGCGAGCCCGGGTGCCAGACCACCGTGTCCGCCGTATCACCGGTATCGATGCACAACGCCCGCTGCCAGGCGTGGTCGTTGAGCTGCAGTTCGCCGTCATGCTGGAACACCCGCTGACATCCTCCATCAACCCGTAGTTCGCCTTCCTGCTGACACATCTGCCGGTTCAACTGGTCGTAACCTTGCGCGCCGTCGAGGCCAGACAGCGCTACCTCACCAACGTCACCAATACGCCAGTAGGCGTGCAACGCCTGGCTCAATTGGCAGGGCAGGCTGTCGTGATGCTCGGTGCTCAGGCGCAGGTCCATGCGCTCACCGAGGTGCGCGTGCAGGTCCACTTGCCAATCGCACAACTCCAGCCGCCAATGCAGACGCACGCCATCATCGTCGCTACTGCTGTCGAGCAGTTTCCAGTCCAGCAAGCGTGCCCAGCCATGGGACGGCCAGGCATTTTCACTCGGATGACGGCCATACCACGGCCAACACACCGGCACGCCACCGCGAATGGCCCCGACCTGCGGCCACTTCGCCGCACACCACAGCCAGGGTTTCTGGCCCCGGGGCTGAAAGTGCAGCAACTGCGCGCCCTGGCGACTGAACACCGCCTGACACAGCAGATGATCAATCACCAAGACATCGCGCTTCTGATAGCGCTCCCACGCAAACACCGGTCGTTCGCGCAAGGATTTGAAGAAGCGTTGGAGCGGATGCTCAAGCATGTGCCACGGTCCTGAAAATCATGGGTGTATTCATCTTCTTGTGTTCAGCGAACCGCTGTGGCCAAAGCCTTTGTGGCGAGGGGATTTATCCCCGTTGGGTTGCGAAGCGACCCCAAAAAACGGGACTGCTGCGCAGTCCAACGGGGATAAATCCCCTCGCCACAGGTGTGCTTTGGCTTTCCCCAAAAAAAAGCGGACAGCCATGGCTGTCCGCAAAATGCGCACATAGAGAGGAGCTTATCGCAACCGCGTCAGAACACCGACTGAATTTTCAGGCCGGCCACCAGCGCGTTGTCGACTTCATCCACACCGCCCGGATGAGTGATGTATTGCAGGTTGGGACGCACGGTCAGCCAGTTGGTGACGTGGAAGCCGTAGTTGAGTTCGTAGTTGTACTCGGTGTCACGCAGGGGCGAGAACAGGGGATCGTTGTAGTCGGTGACACCATTGGCGGCGTTCACCAGCTCGGCGTTTTTCTTCACGTCATCGTTGACATGGATACGGGAGAAACCGATACCGAGGTCATCTTTTGGACGCGCATCGAACGGCCCCTTGTACACGAACATCAGCGACTGGTAGTTGTCGACGATGTTGGTGTCCTTGTCGTGGAAAGTGGCGTTGGCGGCGATGTTCAGGCCACGGGAAGCGTCACCGTTGTGGGTGGTCAGCTGTTGCTGGGCAACGAACCAGTAGCCGTGCTTGCTGCTGTGGCTGCGATAGGCATTGCCGCTGGTTGCAGCGTCATTGCCATTGTCGTCTTCACGAACGTCATCGGCGCTGGCCGTGCTTTTGTAGTAACCGACACGGTATTCGCCCGGCAGGTTGCCAGGGTTAGGCAACCAGACCAGTTCCACCGGCAGGACGGTGCCCTCGGTACCACTGCCGCTGAGCTTGAAACCGTTACCGTGTTCCAGTTGCGTCGGGTTCTGGTTGTATGCGCCGATCTGCGCATAAAACTCAGGCGAGATGTTCCATTTCAGGCGGATAGCGGCCTGGCTGACCGGCCAGTTGTACCAGATGTTGGTCGCCCAGTTACCCACCTGGGAACCGCAGAACGCCAGGTTCTGGAACTCGCAAGGGAAGCTGTTGAAGTCTTCGCCTTCACCGAAGTAACCGGCCTTGATGTCCAGTTTGTTGTCGAAGAACTGATGCTTGATCCACAACTGGGTCAGACGGACCATATGGCCACGGCCGTAGACTTCCTGGGAGGAACTCAAGGTGCCGGCACGCGGATCGCCGACACGGTCATTGGAGATGTTTTCACCGTTACGGTTGGTGAGCTGGATCTTGGCCTGGGTGTTATCCCAGCCGAACAGCTTTTCCAGGTCCAGCGCCGCGCCCAGGCCAAACTGATCACTGTAGCGAGCGGTCTTGTCATCGTTGAACCCGCCATGGAGGTTGCCGCCCACTTCACCGACATAGTCCATCTTGATGTCGATGCCTTGCTCGATCAGCCGGGTCCGTTCGCCACCCCAATCACCCGTCATCCATTCGGAATCGGCGCTAAACGCGTCAGCCGCGTGCACACTACCGGCCAGCATCATGGCCGCAACGGCTGATAACTGGCAGATAAGCTGAGCGTTATTGTTCTTCTTCATCCCTACATCCTCGTCTTATTGTTATTAACTTTTTTGTTTAACGCGGTTACATCGGTTGCGAAGAGCGACAGGCCGCTCACCGCATATCCCCCCTGTGAAAGATGCCCCTTGTGGGAGGGAGCTTGCTCGCAAAGGTGGTGTGGAAGACGACATCTGTGTGGGATGTTCAGACCGTTTTCGCGAGAAGGCTCGCTCCCACAGGGGAATCACCCACAATTTTTGATCTTCAGCGGCCTTTGAATTGAGCGACGTTGGCAGCGTGGCTCTCGGTTTTCGGCAGGCCGGCAGCCCCCAGGCGTTCGCCGGTCTTGGCATCGAACAGCAGCACTTTCGATGGATCGAATTGCAGGGTCAGGGTCTCGCCCACCGCTGGCGCAACATCAGGCGCCAGGCGACAGCAGACCTTGGTGTCGTTGAGATTGACGAAGACCAGGGTGTCGGGCCCGGTCGGTTCGGTGACCTGGACTTCGGCGCGAATGGTCGGCAAACCGTTGGCCTCGCCGTTGGCCAGGACGATCTGCTCCGGGCGCATGCCAAGGATCACTTCACGATCTTCGAGACCGGCGTCCTGCATGCCCAGCGGCAACTCGCAACGGGCCTGGCCGCTGTCGAGCAGCGCCAGCAGACGACCGTCCTTGCGCTGCAGGCGCAGCGGGATGAAGTTCATCGGCGGCGAACCGATGAAGCTCGCCACGAACAGGTTGGCCGGGTTGTTGTAGATGTCCTTCGGCGTACCGAACTGCTGAATGATCCCGTCCTTCATCACCGCCACCTTGTCCCCCAGGGTCATGGCTTCGATCTGGTCGTGGGTCACGTAGACCGTGGTGGTTTTCAGGCGCTGGTGCATCAGTTTCATTTCGGTGCGCATCTCGACCCGCAGCTTGGCGTCGAGGTTGGACAGCGGTTCGTCGAACAGGTAGATCTTCGGCCGCCGCGCCAACGCACGGCCCATCGCCACGCGCTGTTGCTGGCCACCGGAGAGCTGGCCGGGCTTGCGATTGAGCAGGTGTTCGATCTGCAACAGTTTGGAAACCCGCGCGACTTCTTCATCGATGTCGGCGGTCGGCATTTTGCGAATCTTCAGGCCGAAGGCGATGTTGTCGCGCACGCTCATGGTCGGGTACAGCGCGTAGGACTGGAACACCATGGCGATGTCGCGATCCTTCGGGCTCATGCCACTGATGTCGGCGTCGTCCACCAGGATCGCGCCGCCGCTGATGGTTTCCAGGCCGGCGATGCAGTTCATCAAGGTGGATTTGCCGCAGCCGGACGGACCGACCAGGATCAGGAATTCCCCGTCATCGATCTTCAGTTCGATGTTCTTCAGGGTGTCCGGCAAACCGGCGCCGTAGGTCTTGTTGACGTTGCGTAATTCGAGAGTTGCCATGTTTCTACCCCTTGACCGCGCCGGACGTCAGCCCACGCAGGAAATACTTGCCAGCGAATATGTAGACCAGCAGTGTCGGCAGCCCGGCGATCATCGCGGCGGCCATATCAACGTTGTATTCCTTGGCCCCGGTGCTGGTGTTGACCAGGTTGTTCAGGGCCACGGTGATTGGCTGTGCGTCACCGCTGGCGAACACCACGCCGAACAGGAAGTCGTTCCAGATCTGGGTGAACTGCCAGATCAGGCAGACCATCACGATCGGGATCGACATCGGCAGCAGGATCTTCCAGAAGATCGTGAAGAAGCCCGCGCCATCGAGCCGCGCAGCCTTGACCAGCGCATCCGGAATGCTCACGTAGTAGTTGCGGAAGAACAGCGTGGTGAACGCCAGGCCGTAGACCACGTGCACCAGCACCAGGCCCGTGGTGGTATTGGCCAGGCCGAACTTGCCGAGGGTGAACGAGGCCGGCAGCAGCACGGTCTGGAACGGCAGGAAGCAGCCGAACAGCAACAGACCGAAGAACAGCTGCGAACCACGGAAGCGCCACATCGACAGCACGTAACCGTTCATGGCACCGATGAAGGTCGAGATCAAAACCGCCGGCACGGTGATTTTCACCGAGTTCCAGAAGTAGCCGCCGACCACGTCCCAGGCCTTGATCCAGCCAATGCCGTCGATCACGGCCGGCCAGCTCAACAGGTTGCCGGTGCGGATGTCTTCCGGGGATTTGAAGCTGGTCAGCAACATCACCACCAGCGGGATCAGGTACACCGCAGCGGCCAAAAGCAGCGTGGCGTAAATCGCGATACGGCTGAAGCTGATGCCCGGTTTGCCGAGTTGATTAGTCATGGCGTTTGCCTCGCAGCTCGGAGTACAGGTACGGCACGAGGATGGTCAGCACGGCACCGAGCATCAGCATGGCGCTGGCCGAACCGATGCCCATCTGGCCACGGCTGAAGGTGAAGGAATACATGAACATCGCCGGCAGGTCGGACGAGTAGCCAGGACCGCCGGCGGTCATCGCCGCCACCAGGTCGAAGCTCTTGATCGCGATGTGCGCGAGGATCATGAAGGCACTGAAGAACACCGGGCGCAGGCTCGGCAATACGATCTTCAGGTAGATGGTCGGGAGGCTCGCACCGTCGACTTGCGCGGCACGGATGATCGACTGATCGACACCGCGCAGGCCTGCCAGGAACATCGCCATCACAAACCCGGAGGCTTGCCAGACAGCGGCGATCACCAGGCAGTACACCACGCGATCCTGGTCCACCAGCCAGTCGAGACGAAAGCCTTCCCAGCCCCAGTCACGCAACATCTTGTCCAGGCCCAGGCCTGGGTTGAGCAGCCATTTCCACGCGGTACCGGTGACGATCATCGACAGCGCCATCGGGTACAGGTAGATGGTGCGGATGAAGCCTTCCTTGCGGATGCGCTGGTCCAGCAGCACCGCGAGGAACACCCCCAGCACCAGGCTGATACCGATGAACATGCCGCCGAACAGCGCGAGGTTCTTGCTCGCGACCCACCAGCGATCGTTGTCCATCAGGCGCATGTATTGCTGCAGGCCGACCCACTTGTAGCTCGGCATGAAGCTGGAATTGGTGAAGGACAGAATGAACGTCCAGATGATGTAACCGTAGAAGCCAACCAACACGACCAGCATGCTCGGCGCCAGTACCAATTTGGGTAACCAGCGTTGCAGCGCATCGAACGGTGAGGCTTTGCTGAAAACCGCCACAGAGCTCATCGGGATAATCCAGGTTTAGATGTAAGGATCGGAGTGATCCCTTGTGGGAGCGAGCCCGCTCGCGAAAGCGGTGTATCAGTCGAAAATTTTTTTTAATGTCCAACCACACTCACCAACAAGCTCG
>NZ_JBSVWS010000255.1:0-5717 GCF_054071155.1 Pseudomonas sp. SDO5532_S415
AGTCAACATTGATGTCGACTGACACACCCCCATCGCGGGCAAGCCCGCTCCCACAATGTTTTTTAGTGCACTTCGAATGTTGGGTTAAACCTTCAGCACCAGCTTCCCGAAGTTCTCCCCGCTGAACAACTTCATCAGCGTCTCCGGGAACGTCTGCAGTCCTTCAACAATGTCTTCCTTGCTCTTGAGTTGCCCCTTGGCCATCCAGCCGGCCATTTCCTGCCCGGCGGCGGCGAATTGCGAGGCGTAGTCCATCACCACAAAGCCTTCCATGCGCGCGCGGTTGACCAGCAGTGACAGGTAGTTGGCCGGGCCCTTGACCGCTTCCTTGTTGTTGTACTGGCTGATGGCGCCACAGATCACCACCCGCGCCTTCATGTTGAGCCGGCTCAGCACCGCGTCGAGAATGTCGCCGCCGACGTTATCGAAATACACGTCGACACCTTTCGGGCATTCACGCTTGAGACCGGCAATGACGTCTTCGTTCTTGTAATCGATGACGCCGTCAAAACCCAATTCATCGACCAGGAACTTGCATTTGTCTGCGCCGCCGGCGATGCCGACCACCCGGCATCCCTTGATCTTGGCGATTTGCCCGGCAATGCTGCCCACCGCACCGGCTGCACCGGACAACACCACCGTCTCACCCGCCTTGGGGGCGCCGACGTCGAGCAGGGCAAAGTAAGCCGTCATGCCGGTCATGCCCAGCGCGGACAAATAACGCGGTAACGGTGCCAGTTTCGGATCGACCTTGTAGAAGCCTCGCGGTTCGCCGAGGAAATAATCCTGCACACCCAAAGCGCCATTGACGTAGTCCCCGACCGCGAAGCCAGGGTTGTTCGAAGCCACGACCTGGCCGACACCGAGGGCTCGCATCACTTCACCGAGGCCGACCGGCGGGATGTAGGACTTGCCCTCATTCATCCAGCCACGCATGGCCGGGTCCAGCGAGAGGTATTCGTTCTTGACCAGGATCTGACCCGCCGCCGGCTCGCCGACCGGTACTTCTTGATAGGTGAAGGTCTCGCGGGTTGCCGCGCCGACGGGACGTTTGGCGAGCAGGAACTGGCGATTGGTCTGGGTAGTCATGACAGGCACTCAAGATGAATGAAGCCTTGTTGATAGTCCTTCATGGGCAATGTCGCAAGTTTGGCTCATGCGGCGAATGCAGGCTGATCCAGTGCAGTGATAGTTGGTACGGTAGTTCCATCACTGCAACTCATGGGTGCCCAACCGGCCTTTTGATAGTGCTGCCGCGTCAGGGGCCGCGTGGCTAGACTGAAAAAAACCGATCCCCCGCAAACTTCTCTTCGAGGACATAACAATGAGCATGACGTTTTCCGGTCAGGTCGCCGTAGTGACGGGCGCAGCCAATGGCATTGGTCGCGCGACGGCCCAGGCGTTCGCCGCCGAAGGCTTGAAAGTGGTGGTGGCCGACATGGACACGGCGGGCGGTGAGGGGACGGTTGCGCTGATTCGTACGGCGGGCGGCGAAGCGACCTTCGTGCGCTGTAACGTCACTGTGGAAAGCGAAGTGAAAAATCTGATGGAAGCGGTCGTCAATACCTACGGCCGTCTCGACTATGCCTTCAACAATGCCGGTATCGAGATCGAGAAGGGCAAGCTGGCAGAAGGCACCATCGACGAGTTCGACGCGATCATGGGCGTCAACGTCAAAGGCGTCTGGTTGTGCATGAAGTACCAGCTGCCATTGCTGTTGGCCCAGGGTGGTGGCGCCATCGTCAATACAGCTTCGGTGGCAGGGCTCGGTGCTGCGCCGAAAATGAGCATCTACGCCGCTTCCAAGCATGCAGTGATCGGCCTGACAAAATCGGCGGCCATCGAATACGCCAAGAAAAAGATCCGGGTCAATGCGGTATGCCCGGCGGTGATCGACACCGATATGTTCCGTCGCGCCTATGAAGCCGACCCGAAGAAGGGCGAGTTCGCCAACGCCATGCACCCGGTGGGCCGCATCGGCAAGGTCGAGGAAATCGCCAGCGCGGTGCTTTACCTGTGCAGTGACGGCGCAGCGTTTACCACTGGGCATTCGTTGGCTGTGGATGGTGGTGTCACGGCGTTCTGAATCAGGGCATTTTTTCAGGCTGCCGCTGCGAATCGACCTCAAGCGTTCTGAAAACGACGTGGACGTAGCTTTTTGCCATTATTCAGACGCCAAAGACTTGTGTTGCCACAGGCCCGTTGCGAATCTCCATCTACAGATAATGGCAGGGGACTAAGTGCAATGATTTCGGCCGTGCAAGGACGTTTTGCCAACCTCGGTATGGCAAAAAAACTGGGTATCGGGTTTGTGCTGGTGCTGTTGTTGACCGCCCTGGTGGCGGCCATCGGCGTCTGGTCCCTGCAAACCATCAGTCAGCGCTTCGATGGGCTCAAGCAAATGTCGTCGCTCAACAGTGGATTGCTGAAGGTCCGCCTGCTGGAGCAAGAGTATGCCTTGCACGGCAACCCGAAAACGGCCGATGCCCTGCGCGAAGGCGTCGATGGCTTGATTGCCCTGGCGAATCAGCTCAAGGCTGCGTCTGCTGCCAATGTGCCGGTCATGAACGATGTCGAGCAATCCCTCGGCGCCTACCGCAAGGCGTTCGACGAGTTTGTCTCGCTCAGTCAGGCCAAGGACCTGGCGCTGGAAATGGCCAGTTGGTCGGTCTCCAGCGTGGCGAATAACCTCGACGTGCTGCAGTCCGGGCTTGCCGATGACGGTACCTACAACCTGAAGGAATCCGAGGGCAAGGACGGTGCGCAATTCGTCGACCAGGCCAATCAGGTCAGCCAGGTGTCTCGGTTGATGTTGCAAGCCATGAACGAAGCGCGCGTGCGTCTGGACCAGAGCCGCAAGGGGGATGACAGCGCGGGGCAAGGCAAGATCGAACAGGCCAGCCAGGCGTTGACCCAGGCCGAACAGCTGAAAACTTCAGTCAAGGATGAGGGTTATCAGACCGTTCTCAATGAAGTGATCGGTCACATCGCCAGTTTCAGCGACAAGCTCGCCGAGTACACCGGCCTGCTGGAACAGGAAAAGACTGTCTATCAGCAATTGCATCAACGCGCCGCCCAAGTGATGGAGCGGGTGGATCAGGCCTATACCGCCGAAGACCAGTCGATGCAGACAGAGCTGAACAAGAATTCGCTGCTGATCATCGGCTCTTCCGCGTTGGCGTTGCTGGTCGGATTGATTGCAGCCTGGGTCATTACCCGATTGATCGTCGGGCCGCTGCGAAGTGTGATTGGTGTGGCGCAGCAGATTGCTTCCGGGGATTTGAGCGGGACGGTCGAAGTGACCCGCCGTGATGAGATCGGCCAGTTGATGCAGGCCATGCAGCAGATGGGGGCGGGACTGAGCCACATCGTCAGCGGTTTGCAGGCGGGTATCGAACAACTGGCCACGTCAGCGCAATCGCTGTCGGCGGTCACTGAACAGACCAACCTTGAAGTCAGCAGCCAGAAGGAAGAAACCGAACAGGTTGCCACGGCGATGAACCAGATGACTGCCACCGTGCACGACGTGGCGCGGAACGCCGAAGAGGCCGCCGTGGCAGCGCAAACAGCCGACGGCAAGGTTGAAAGCGGTCAGCTCGTGGTGCGTCAGAGCATGGCGCGCATCGAGCAACTGGCGGATTCGGCCACCTCGGCCAGTTCGAGCATCGAGAGTTTGAGCGCGGAAATCCAGAACATCGGCACCGTGCTCAGTGTCATCAAAAGCGTGGCTGAACAAACCAACCTGCTGGCGCTCAACGCGGCCATCGAGGCCGCAAGGGCCGGCGAGCAGGGCAGGGGCTTCGCGGTGGTGGCCGATGAGGTGCGTGCACTGGCCAAGCGGACCCAGCAATCGACCGAGGAAATCGAGCGGTTGGTCAGCGCCTTGCGCTCGGCGGCGCAGACGTCGGTGCAGCAGATTCAAAGCAGTGGCGAACTGGTGAAGCTGGCGGTCAGCGATGCGCTGCAGACTGAAAGTGCGTTGGGAAGTATCGCGGCGGCGGTATCGTTGATCCAGCAGATGAACCAGCAGATCGCAGCTGCTGCCGAGGAGCAGAGTTCGGTGGCCGAGGAGATCAATCGCAGTGTCACGAGCATTCGTGCCAGTGCGGATCAGTCTTCGCTGGCGATGCAGGGGAATGCAGCGTCGAGTATCGAGCTGGCGCAGTTGGGTGTTGAGCTGAAGGGAATGGTGGGGCATTTCAGGCTTTAAACCTGCATTGCGTATTCTGTGGGAGCGAGCCTGCTCGCGAAGGCGGCCTGACAGTCATCCAGGGTTCTGCGGTTGTAGCCAATCCCCGTAGGCGCAAAGCTTGTTCGCGATGACTGAAGGTCAGTCAACATCGATACAGCCGACCAACCGCTATCGCGAGCAAGCTTTGCTCCTGCAAGGCAAAAAAAAGCCACCTGATCCGGTGGCTTTTCTACTTTGCTCGAATAATCAGTCGTAGATCACTTTCTTCTTCCAGTCCGCATCGGCCTCGACGTCTTTGAGGCCTTCGGTCAATTGGTTCACTTCGCCTTCCACCGGGGCGATGCGGTCCATGACTTGTGCGTTGGCACGGGCCAGGAGTTTTTCCAGGTACTCCAGCTGCTCGGCATAGATCTGAGGTTCCTGCTGCTTGCGCAGGTATTGCACACCGCGTTCGAACGCCAGGCGCGCCTGGCCGGGCTGGTTCTGTTGCAGCGAGTGCTGGCCAAGGTTGTTGAAGAATTCGATGTGCAACAGCACCAAAATATGACGGACCTCACGGATCCAGCGCTTGGCTTCGTTGGGGGGCAGGAAGCCATCCTGGGCGGCGCGGGTGATCTGGCCGTGCAGGGCTTCAAGCAGGAAACGCACGTCCTTGGCCTTGGCTTCCGTCTGGATCGGTGCTGGCGGGTTGTTGACCGGAATCGACTCGCCCTGTGCAACCAGCGCCGTCAGTTCGGTAATCCGCGCCTTGAGGTTGGCGCTGGTTTTTTCCAGGTTCAGCAGGCGTTGGCAGACATTCAATTCCAGGCGGGTCAGCAGCAGCTTGAGCGCCGGTGTCATCAACTGGCCTGGGAAGGTCTCGGTGATCTCTCCGCAACGCCGCAGGCGATCATTGAGTTCAACCTTGGTACGGGCCCTTTCCAGCTTATTGTTTTCCACCACATGGTTGATGTAGCCAATGGCGATCAATAATGCGATCCCGGCTACGACGAGCAGGGTGATCATGAGTGGTGTCACCGGTAAGACCTCTTTTATAGGGTTCGCGTGCGAGTGTAGTGGCTTGGCATTTAAGCGCCCAGGGCCGCTCGACGAGTTGGTTCGAGAAGGCTCAACCTGTATCGGCCGCAGTCCTGCTTTATAAATGCTGGCAACAGTGAAGCAGATCGCCATCATTGATGGCGTCGACTATAACGCCTTGGCGAGTGTCAGAATATAGGCGCCAAACACCGGGTGGCGGAAAATCCGGACAGGGACGTCAAAGCAGGGCGAAGTCATTGATTTAAATAAATTTAATACAGGGGGTTGACGACCTCTCAATCCATCCATAGAATGCGCGCCACTTGCAGCGTAAAGCACACAGCGAAACGAAGCAGGGAGTGAATGTTGTAGTGTGTCCCCTTCGTCTAGTGGCCTAGGACACCGCCCTTTCACGGCGGTAACAGGGGTTCGAGTCCCCTAGGGGACGCCAATGCGGGAATAGCTCAGTTGGTAGAGCACGACCTTGCCAAGGTCGGGGTCGCGAGTT
>NZ_JBSVWS010000256.1:0-5694 GCF_054071155.1 Pseudomonas sp. SDO5532_S415
GCAGGCCTTCTTTTATTGGGGCCGCTTCGCGACCCAGCGGGAGCAAGCTCCCTCGCCACAGATTCGGTATCTGGCTCGTTTGCTACTTATCGTGATCAATATCCAGCTTGCTGAACGTCACTTTCCCGCCTTCAGTGGTGTACCCGGTGTTGTCCTGCACATACACCCCGGCCTTGAAGTACAACGGCTTGTCGCGCCATTTCGCGCTGATGATGGTGTCCCACTGGTAACCTGCGGCACTGATGCCCAACGCGCCGCCGGGGCTCAGGTGGATGAGGTAGGAGAACTCGCGGTCCAGTTTCACGCCGGTTGCGATGGTGATGACCCGGCCCGTGTCGTCATCGGGGTGCATGCGCACTTTGGCGACGATGTTGCCGGTCTCGGTGGCTGTCTTGTATTGATACTCCACTTTCACCATGGGCTTCTGGCTTTGATAGGCGTGGATCTGACCGATGACGATCTTGCCCGAGCTTGGCACCTGGTTGACTGCCAGGGTAGCGCGCAGGGAATTGTCGGCGTCCGGGTAGTACCAGTTTTTCAGGGTGCCGTTGCTGTAGGTTTCCCGCAGTTCGGTGCGGGGATATTTGGCATTTTCGGTTCGGGTACCGGTCACCGGGGACCAGAAAAACAGTGTGCCGGTGTCGGAGTGGAAGTATTGATCCTTGAAGCCGTTCACCAGTTTGGAGGTTTCTACAGTGTACGGCGGGCTGCCGACAGGAACGCTGAGGTTCCAGGTTGCGAGGTCGATCATAGGCAAAGCTTCCACGATTTTTTTGCAGTACGAACGTACCAGAAGCTCTAGCACGGGCCTTTTAGGGCGGTCTTTATAAGCGTAGAAGGCTTTTTTGTTAATGCCTGCCTGACAAATGGGTGACGTCAAAATCCTGTTAAAAGGCCATCTCTCCCGGTTTTAGCGGTCTTCAGGCATGACCGTTAGTCGGTAAATGAACCTATTGGTTAAATGATGGCGTACTGACACCTTCTGCTTTACTGGATCCAGGTCTAGAGTGAAGTATTAAAATTTGTCCGGTTTTCACGAGAGACCGGCCTGACGTCCTGAACAAAGAGAAGCAGCATGGAATGCGCGCAATCCCCGCCAGCTGAAGGCCGTTCTACGTTATTAATTGTCGACGATTACCCGGAAAATCTGATCAGCATGCGCGCGTTGTTGCAGCGCCAGGACTGGCAGGTCATGACCGCTGCTTCGGGTTTCGAAGCGCTCAGTCTGTTGCTTGAACACGATATCGACCTGGTGCTGCTGGATGTGCAGATGCCGGGCATGGACGGTTTTGAAGTGGCACGCCTGATGCGTGGCAGTCAGCGGACCCGGCTGACGCCGATCATTTTCCTGACCGCCAATGAGCAGTCCCAGGACGCGGTGATCAAGGGCTATGCCAGTGGTGCCGTGGATTACCTGTTCAAACCGTTTGACCCGCAAATTCTCAAGCCCAAGGTCCAGGCGCTGCTGGAACACCAGCGCAATCGCCGGGCCTTGCAGCGTCTGAGTCATGATCTGGAGGTCGCTCGCGCCTTCAATGCTTCGGTGCTGGACAACGCCGCCGAGGGTATTTTGGTGGTCGATGAGGGCGGTCAGATCCGCTTTGCCAACCCGGCGATGTCGCGCCTGCTCAATGCCACGGTACAAGAACTTCAAGGTCGGGCGTTTCTGGATTTCCTGCAAAAGCCGCACATCCCGAACTGGGCCACTTCGGACTTGTTGGCCGGTTATGAACGCGGTGAAACCCTGCGCTTGCACGATGCGTCGCTGCGCACCGCGCCCGGTCAGCTGGTGCCGGTGGCGCTGTCCTGTGCGCCTTTGCCTGCCGAGCAGCACGCCATGGTGGTCACGGTGCTGGACATGTCGGTCGTGCGCCACCTGCATCAGCAACTCGAATTTCAGGCGGTTACTGATCCGCTGACCGGGCTGCTCAACCGCCGTGGGTTTTACCAGACCGTGGAAAATCTTTTGCTGCGTGGCGAGCGCACCGACAGTGCCTGGGTGCTCTTGTACCTCGACCTGGACGGCTTCAAACGGGTCAATGACTCCCTCGGTCACGATGCCGGTGATCGGGTGTTGCGCTGGGTGTCCGAGCAGTTGAAGGCTTGCCTGCGGCCCTTCGACATTCTGGCGCGTATGGGCGGTGATGAATTCACCGCATTACTGGACCTGGAATTCCCCGAGCAAGCGGCCAAGATTGCCGAGAAATTGATCGAGCGAGTCTCGATCTGTCAGCAAATCGATGGTCTGGATATCGCCCTGGGTGCCAGCATCGGCATCGCCACGTACCCGGATTGCGGGGCCAATCTGGACGGATTGCTGCGGGCATCCGACATCGCGATGTACGAGGCCAAGCGCGCTGGTCGCCAGCAATATCGCTTCTACGATCATGAAATGAATGGCCGGGCGCGTTCGCGGTTGATGCTGGAAGAAAGCGTGCGTACGGCCATCGAGAACCGCGATTTCAATCTGGTCTATCAACCGCAGGTGGCCATCGCCGGGGGACAGATCCGCGGCTTCGAAGCCTTGTTGCGTTGGCAGCACCCGAGCGTCGGTGATGTTCCGCCGGGACTGTTTTTACCGTTGCTGGAAGAGGCGCGATTGATCAGTCGCCTGGGCAGCTGGATTTACCAGCGCGGCGCCGGACAACGCAAAGCCTGGGAAGCACTGTTTGCCGAGGATCTGGTGTTGAGCGTCAGTTTGAGCGGCACCCAGTTCGCCATGCCCAATCTGGTCACCGAATTGCGCCAGGTACTGGAGCGGCATGGCTTGCAGCCCCGTCATCTTGAAGTAGAGGTCACGGAAGAAGCCTTGACGCATAACCCGGAAGAAACCCGTAAACAACTGCGTTTGCTGCGTAGCCTGGGCGTCAGGGTAGCGCTGGACGATTTCGGTTCCGGGCAGTGTTCGCTGGCGCATTTGCGCGATCTGGAGCTGGATACGCTCAAGCTCGACCGTCATCTGATCGCTCGGCTGCCGGAGTCTTCACGGGACGCAGCGCTGGTGCGCAATGTGATCGAGCTGTGCAAGCAGTACGACATGCTGGTGATCGCCGAAGGCGTGGAAACCATGGCGCAATATGAATGGCTGCAAGCCAATGGCTGTGAGTATGTGCAGGGGTTTCTGGTTGCGCGGCCGATGATGGCCGAGGACACCGGTCACTTCGTGCAGCCCTTCGACTGGAGCGCGCTGACCCGCTGAATTCGCTACACTGGCCATCTTTCCGTCCTTTGTGTTGCCGTTGCGATGACCGCGTTGAAATACCTCCAGGCCTATCCCGCTTCGCTGCAGGATCAGGTACGCCAACTGATCGACGACGGTCGGCTGGGTGACTACTTGAGCAAGCGCTACCCGCAAAAACACGGGGTGCAGAGCGACAAGGCGTTGTATACCTACGCCCTGGAACTCAAGCAGGAATACCTGCGTAACGCCCCGGCCATCGACAAGGTGTTGTTCGACAACCGCCTGGACCTGACCCACCGCGCCCTTGGCCTGCACACCACGATCTCACGGGTGCAGGGCGGCAAACTCAAGGCCAAGAAGGAAATCCGTATCGCCTCGCTGTTCAAGGAGGCGCCCTCCGAGTTTCTGAAAATGATCGTGGTTCACGAGTTGGCGCATTTCAAGGAATCCGATCACAACAAGGCGTTCTACAAGTTGTGCGAACACATGCTGCCGGGTTATCACCAGGTGGAGTTCGATGTGCGGGTGTACCTGACCTGGCGGGATATGCAATCTTTCGAGGAGCATAAATGGACGTAAGCAAGACCAAGAGCAGCTTCTATCGTCGTTTGTATGTGGCGTACCTGATCGACAGCGGGCTGGCCAGCAGTGTTCCGGCTTTGACCGAGGTCACCGGAATGCCGCGGCGCACAGCCCAGGACACCATCGCCGCGCTGGCGGATCTGGATATCGTTTGCGAGTTCGAACAGGAAGAGGGCGCGCGAAACCACGCTGGGCGCTACCGGATTCGTGGCTGGGGGGCGATTGATCGGGGGTGGATCGAGCGTAATCTTCGGCAGATCAAGGCGGTGCTTGAATATCCCTGAGTGTTGTAGTGACTGATCTGACGCCTTCGCGAGCAGGCTCGCTCCTACAGTTGAAATGCATTCCAATGTGGGAGCGAGCCTGCTCGCGACGAGGGCCTTACGAGCGACGCATCCCGATGTGCGGAATACCATCCTCGACGAACGCTTCACCCGCCACCTCAAACCCGTACCGCCCGTAATACCCCTGCAAATGCGCCTGGGCCGAGAGATAGATCGGCATGTCGGGCCAGTATTTCTCCGCTTGTTTCAGCGCCTGCGCCATCAACTCATGCCCCAACCCGGCGCCTCGTGCCTGTGGTGCAATGATTACCCGGCCGATCACCACGTCACCACCCTGTAACTCGGGATCGAGCAAGCGCAGGTACGCCACCAATCGATCCCCGTCCCAGGCCATCAAATGGCAAGTGTCGCCTTCCAGATCCTGGCCATCGATGTCCTGATAGACGCATTTCTGCTCGACGACGAACACCTCGGCACGCAACTGCAAAATGGCGTACAGCTGCTCCTTGCCCAGATCGCTGTGGTGTTTGCAGACCCATTCGATTGTCATGTCCTGATTCCTTGAAAACGTCCCTGTGATGGTAAGCGCCCCGGCGATGGATGTCTTTATGGCGGAGAAATCTGTGACAAAGACCAAAATGCCATCATTCATTTCGCGCTTCTGTGTCTTCTTTGTGTAATCTGGAATCAAGCGATGTGCTGGCTTCAATGAGCTAACGTTTAGTGCCTGGGTGTGCCGGTAAGGGGCTTGGAGTTTTAGCTGAAAACACGTCGGGCATCCCGCCCGCTAAGGATTTTCTAGCATGCCGCGATTGCATCGAGCCTTTGCTTTGACTGGATTGCTGTTGCTCATTCAGGACGCGGCGGCGGAAAAGCTGCGTCTGGTGGCCGATGCCTGGCCGCCCTTTACCGATGCCACGCTGGTCAATGGTGGCCTGGCCACCGATATTGTCAGTACCGCGCTGGCGCGGGCCGGTTATGCCAGTGATTTCGAGCAGGTGCCCTGGGCGCGAGCGTTGCTCGGTGTGGGCGAGGGGCGATACGACGTGCTGGTCAATGCCTGGTACACCGACGAACGCACCAAGCTCGGCCAGTTTTCCAGCGAGTATCTGGTCAACCGTGTGCGCTTTATCAAGCGTAAAGACGCGCCGATCGAATTCAACAATCTGCAGCAACTGCACACCTACCCGGTTGCGGTGGTGCGAGGGTACGCCTATTCGCCGGCGTTCGATGGCGATGCGTCGTTGCAGAAGGTTCCGGTACACAGCTTCGCCATGGCCGTGCGAATGGTCGCCGCCGACCGGGTCAAGCTGACCCTGGAAGATGAATACGTCGCGCGTTATTACCTGGCCCGTGAATCCGCCAAGGTGCGCAATGCCGTGGAATTCCTGCCCAAGCCGCTGAGCGAGAACAGCCTGCACATCCTGGTCAGCCTGAAGAACCCCAAGCATGAGCAGATCGTTGCCGGTTTCGACCGGGAGATTGCCAGGATGAAGGCGGATGGGAGTTATGAGCGGTTGATGAAGCAGCATGGGATGTGAGTGGGCTGATCCAGAGTTTGCTCCGTTGCTGATGGCCTCTTCGCGAGCAGGCTCGCTCCCACAGTGTTAAGTGGTGAATTCGTAATGTGTGATCGACACAATTCCC
>NZ_JBSVWS010000257.1:0-5479 GCF_054071155.1 Pseudomonas sp. SDO5532_S415
CACATGGACCGCGATCCTGTAGGAGCTGCCGAAGGCTGCGATCTTTTGAAGCGATCACTGACCTTCGGCGAACTCGCGCAGCACCTTGCCATCCATGCGATAGCGAACCCACTCTTCCTGCGGCTGCGCGCCCAGGGATTTGTAGAATTCGATGGCCGGGGTATTCCACTCCAGCACACTCCATTCAAAGCGCCCGCAGTCATTGGCGCAGGCGATCTTGGCCAGGTGCCGCAGCAAGGTTTTGCCCGCACCGCCGCCACGCTGTTGCGGGGTGATGTAGAGGTCTTCAAGGTAAAGGCAGTTGCTGCCCAGCCAGGTGGAATAGCTGAAGAAGAACACCGCGAAGCCGATCGCCACGCCGTCGCGCAGGCAGATCAAACCATGGGCGGTGGCGCCTTCGCTGAACAGGCTGCGCTCGATGTCGGTCACGCTGGCAATGACTTCATGGCGGGCACGTTCGTAGTCGGCCAGTTCAGTGATGAACGCGAGGATTTGCGGAGCATCACTGGGGGTCGCCGGGCGGATTTCGATCGTCATGGACGTGCCTTGTCAGAAGTGGAAAACGCCATACTAATTCGACGCAGGATTTGTGGCGAGGGAGCTTGCTCCCGCTAGGCTGCGCAGCAGCCCCAAAACGGGCAATGCGGTCTTTCAGGTGAAATGGGCGTCGACTATTGCAGGGACTGCTTCGCAGTCCAACGGGAGCAAGCTCCCTCGCCACAGATAAATCCCACAGCACAAAAGCTTCCTCGCCTTTACTCCGGTCGTCGCTAACCCTGGCATCGCGAAGCTCGGACCTAACATAAGCGCGTTGCGTGATAGATAGATGACCTGCGCATTTATCAGGTCAAGGAACCGCGTCATGTCTACCGCAACACCTCCCGTCTCCAGCAAGTTGTTCGGCTTGTTTTGCCTGGCCAGTTACTTGCTGTCGCTGTCCTACGGTTCGACCTTTTTGCTGTCGCTGCTGATCGGTTCGCGCGGGGGGAACGAGCATGATGCCGGCAGTGTGATTTCGGCAGCGATGCTCAGTACCTTTGCAGCCGTCATTGTCTCCGGTCACCTGTCCGACCTGCTCGGCGCGGCGCGTTCGGTGGCGCTGTTCGGCGTCCTGCTGGTGGCCGCCAGCCTGGGTTTCGCACTGGCGCCGGGCTTCGGCAATCTGCTGCTGTTTTTCGGGCTGTTGCTGGGCTTGGGCTGGGGCGTTTTCTACACCCTCGGACCAATCATCGTCGCGAGCCTGGTTTCCCCCGCGCAGCGCGCCAAATACTTTGCCTTGCTGTCGGGCAGCATGATGACCGGGATCGGCAGTGGCCCCTTGCTGGGGCGCGCAGCGAGTGCCTTGGACTATCCGGTGACGGCGGCGTTCTACCTTGCTGCACTGGCCAGCCTGATCGGCGTGCTGCTGTTCTGGCGGCTGGATCGACACCTGAAAAAAGCCTCCGTGCAGTTGACTGTCGTGTCGCGAATTTCCTGGCGTGCAACTGTGCAGGTGCTGTCATCCCGGGCGGTGCTGCCGATCATCATGGTCGGCCTCGGCGGTTGTGTTTTCGGTGGCCTGTCAAGTTTCCAGACCAGCTATGCCGCTGCCCGCTCGCTCGACTATTCGCTGTTCTTCCTCGGTTTCATGAGCGCGGCGATCAGCAGTCGCCTGTTGATCGCCGGCATCGTGGTCAAGCGCGATCCGTTGCGCGCATCGTGCCTGCTGTCAGGCCTGATGATGGGCTCGATCCTGATGTTCGGCTTTGTGGTCGACGACGGCTTCAGCTACGTACTGGCGGCGGTGATGCTCGGGGTCGGTTATGGCCTGACCTATTCGGTGATCAATGGCCTGGCCGCCAACGAGGCACCGACCGGTACCACTGCGCAGTCCTTGTTGCTGTTCAGCCTGTCGTACTTCATCGGCGTGTTTGGTTTCCCGCTGCTCGCCGGAAAAATCATCGTCGAGCATGGAATGGCGACGTTGCTGCTCACCCTGCTGGCGGTCGCCTCGCTCAACTGGTTGATCACCGTGGGGCGGCTGATCTGGCGCCGGGGCACCAGGGCCAAGACCTTACAGCACGCCTGAACCGTTCGTCGTTCATCAGGCACCAATTCGAAGCGGGGGTGGACCAACGTCAGGTAAGGACACTCAATCAAGGGAGACACCACCATGATCTCGTCCAGGCTGACCGCCCTCGCCCTCGCCGCCCTGCTGTCCCCGCTCGCCATCGCCGCGACCACCGCGTCCGGCACCGGCCCGACCAACCCGGTCGAAAGCCCCAAGGCCCCCGCCATCCAGAGCGCCCCCGGCATGAACACCAACGGCACGGGTGTCGACAGCAGCCTGCCACCGTCCACCGGCACCGATCCACGGACACAGGGCAACGACGCCGGTCGCCAAGGCGGGCTGAACCTGCCGGACACAAGGACACCGGATAACGCAGGCTCCGGCATCGGCTCGAAAACCACCACCGGTGGTTCGGGGTCCGAAGGTGGTGTCAGCCAATAGTTCCTCGCAATACCTTCCCATCGTAATGAAGAGGTAACCATGAACGTCGATAAAAACCTGGAAAAAGAAGTCCTGACCCGCCTGTTGCACGCCCACCCGAGTGGTTTGGGCAAGGAGGTCCTGGACAATTACCGGGGGGAGAAAGTCGTGGCCAGTACCCTCGCCACACTGCAGGAACGCGGACTCATCCAGCACGGCAACGTGCAGTGCAACGAAGCCGGCGAGCACTCGCTGAACCTGCCGATCAAACTCAGCGCCGCCGGGGTTGAAGCGGCACGCAAGCTGGATGTTTGATTGATGTTTTGAATACCAGGGCCCCTTCGCGGGCAAGCCCGCTCCCACAGGGATCGATGGTGTGTTCACTATATGTGTCACACCACATCACCTGTGGGAGCGGGCTTGCCCGCGAAAGCGGCAGGTCAGTCGCTGAAAGTCTTGCTGATCAACTCATCCACCTCAGCAGTCCCCGGCGAAGTCGCCGGCCCCCAACGAGTCACCGCCAACGCCGCCGCCGCATTCGCCCGACGCGCCGCATCCAATGCCGACAACCCTTGCGCCAATCCCGCCACCAATACTCCGGCGTGAGCATCGCCAGCGCCATTGCTGTCCACTGCTTCAACCTTGAACCCCGGCACATGCCGGCGCTCGGAGCCCCGGTTGATCCAACAACCTTGTGGCCCGTCACGCACCACCATCAAGACTTTCGCGGGAAGAAGCTCGGCCAGGTGATGCAGCGCTTCATCGATATCCGACGCCCCGGTAAAACGCAGGGCTTCGACGCTGTTGCTGGTCCAGATATCAATGCGCGGCAGTAACGACTTCATCAACGGCGCATCCGGCGAGTCCACCAGCGGACCCGGGTCGAATACCACGTTGATGTCGTCCGGTAATGTCAGCACCCAATCCACCAGCGGCTGCGCCTTGCCCACATGCAGCAGGCTATAACCGCTGACGCAGACATAATCACCCGCCTCCACCGGCACGCTGGCCAGGTCTTCGGCAGTCAACTCGCCTTCGGCACCGATGTAGGACACGAAGCTGCGTTCGGCCGAAGCGTCCGTGATGGCTACGCACAACCCCGTATCGCGCTCGGCGGGATGGGCGATGCCGATGTGGATACCTTCGGTCAGCATCGCTGCGCGGGCCAGGTCGCCGAAACGCCCGGTGCCGTGGCGACCGAGGTAGACCACCGGCAAGCCATTACGCTGCGCGGCAGCCATCACGTTGAAGCCGCCACCGGCTTCGAAACTGGCCGATTGCGCCAGCGCGTCGCCACCCGCTTGCGGCAATTGGTCCACCGCCATGACCAGGTCGATGATGACCTGGCCGGTGTACAGCATCTTAGGCATGAGCATTCTCGACCCGCGCAGCGCGACGATCCTTCGCCCCGCCGAGTACAAAATACAGGCCCCCGGCGACCACAAAGGTCACGATCCAGCCCAGGCCGTTATGCCCCAGCCACGAGTCGGACAGGAAGCCCTTGAACCAGACGTTTTCTGCCGTGGTGCCGATGGTGGTGAAGCTGAAACCGAGGACGATGGCCACCGCCCAGGCACTGAACGCCCGCCACTCGACGCCGCCGCGATACCAGTAGGCGCTGCGCGGGCTGACGTCCAGCAGATCCTTGGGGCTGTAATAGTGACGGTGAATCAGATCAACCACGAAGATCCCGACCCACGCAGTGATCGGCACCGCCAACAGGGAAATGAAGGTAATGAACGGGCCGTAGAAACTGTCGGCGATCAGCATGAAGTAGATGGAACCGGCGAAGATCGCGACGATGTCCACCACCACGGCGTAGACGCGTTTGACCTTCAGGCCGAGGGTCAAGGTGGTCAGGCCGGCGGAGTACACCGACAGGTTGTTCGACAGCAGCAGTCCACCGAATGCGGTGATCAGATACGGCACGGCCATCCAGGTCGGCAGCATGTCACGGATGGCGATGATTGGATCGGTGGCCTGGGCCAGGTCGTTGTTGCCCACCGACAGCAGGCCGCCGAGGGTGATCAACAGTACCAGCGGAATCCCCGCGCCGAATGCCGCCGACGCCACCAGGCGCACGGCTTTGACACTGCGGTGCTGATAGCGCGACATGTCCGCGCCGGCGTTGGCCCAACCGATCCCGGTGCCGGCCGCCATGGTGCCGATGCCGATGATCATCGCGCTCATGGGGGCAGGCGTGGCGTTAAATACCGCACTCCAGTCGATGGTGGCGCAGAGGAAGCCACCGACCAGAATGTTCAGCGCGCCGAACACGTAGGTCGCCCACTTCTGGATCACCAGCAATGTCGCGTGACCGAGGCCGGACACCGACAAGGTCAGGAGCACGAAAATTGCGATGAACACCAGCGTCAGCAGCGGAGCGCTTTTCGCTTCCACCGGCGAGCCGAACAGGATGGAACACAGTGACAGCAGCACGAACGCGGCGGTGGTGGTGTTGACGGTTTCCCAGCCCAGGCGCGACATCAGCGACACCAGGGTCGGACCGATATTGCCGCGCACACCGAAGATGGCGCGGGACAGGGTCAGGCTCGGTGCCCGGCCACGACGGCCGGCGATGGAGATGATCCCGACCACCGCGAAAGAACCGGCGGCACCAAGAATCGCGACGATGATCGCCTGCCAGATCGCCAGTCCGCGAAAGGCCACGAGGGTCGCGCCCAGCGGCAGGCCGAGGATGGAAATGTTGGCCGCGAACCAGACCCAGAACAGCTGCAACGGATGACCATTGCACTCGGCCTCCGGCACCGGTTCGATACCGCGGGTTTCCAATTGCCCGGCACTTTGCCCGGCGTTCGATGAACTCATGAAAATGCTCCTGTTGCCATTTTTGTGTTTGTGGGCAATTAGGGAAATCGACACAACATCCCGGCCATCCTGGCTGTGTTGGTGCGTTCCATTGCGGGTTATCAAATTGAATCGGCGGCGCGGCCTTCGCGAGCAGGCTCGCTCCCACAGGGGATTTATGTCACTCACAGATCCAGTGTG
>NZ_JBSVWS010000258.1:0-5459 GCF_054071155.1 Pseudomonas sp. SDO5532_S415
CACAGGGGATCTACGACATAGAACCAGTGTGGGAGCGAGCCTGCTCGCGAAGGCGTCAGACCAGTCGGTCGAAATTTGTCAGGCTAATCCGGCCTGTAAGCCCGCATAAACAACTCCACAACCTCCCGCACATGACTCTCCGCCGCTTCCCCGGTCAATGGCTCGCCACAGCCATACAACAACCGGAAATTCGCCGCCCCCTTGAGCAGGCAGAAGAAGTGTTCCGCCGCATTGCGCGGTTTATCGATACGTAGTACGCCACTCTGATCGACCTTGCTCAGCAACCGCTCCATACCGTGCAGCATGCGCTCCGGGCCGGCCTCGAAGAAGATCAGCGAGAGTTTCGGGTCCTGGCTGCCCAAGGTCATGATCAAGCGGTGCAGGTTCACCGACTCGTCACTGTTAATCAGCAGGTGAAAACCGCGGGCGATGTTCAGCAGCACGGTTTTCACCGCCACGCCGTCCGGCAATTCGAAAAACAGCGTCGGCAGTTGCTCTTCGCACTTGGCCACCACGGCGGCGGAGAACAGCGTCTCCTTGTCGTTGAAATGGCTGTAGACCGTGAGCTTCGACACATTGGCCTGCGTGGCGACAGCATCCATGCTGGTGTTGGCATATCCCTTGGTCAAAAACAGCGTCTTCGCCGCGTCGAGGATCGCCTGGCGCTTGGCCAGATCCTTGGGGCGGCCGGGTCCGCTGGGTGCTGAAAGATTGTTCGGCATATGCGCTTTTATTACTGGACTGGTGAGTTTGCTATTAATAACATACTGGTCAGTATAATTATTCCAAGCACCATTAGCGAAAGGTCCTTCACCATGTTCCGCTATGCCTTGCCCCTCGCGTTGCCAGTCACCCTGGCGTTTTTATTGACGGCGTGTGGTCACGAAGAGGCTCCCCAAACCAGCGTTCGCCCGGCCATGGTGGTGCAGCCAGAGCCTTCGGCCCAAGCGACGGAAAGCTATCCCGGCGAAGTTCGCGCCCGCTATGAGCCCGACCTGGCATTCCGCATCGGCGGCAAAGTCAGCCGACGACTGGTCGAAGAAGGGCAGCGGGTCAAGGCCGATCAGCCCTTGGCTGAGCTCGATCCGCAAGATGTGCGTCTGCAACTGGAGGCCACCCGCGCCCAGGTCGCGGCCGCCGAAGCCAATCTGAATATGGTGCGCGCCGAGCGCGACCGTTACAAAACGCTGATGGAGCGTCAGTTGGTCAGCCGCTCGCAGTACGACAATCATGAAAATCTTTACCGTTCCGGCGAAGCCCGTCTCAAGCAGATCAAAGCCGAATTCAACGTGTCCAGTAACCAGGCCAGCTACGCGGTATTGCGTGCACCGCAGGACGGCGTCGTAGCCAAGCGTGCGGTGGAAGTCGGGCAGGTGGTGGCTGCCGGGCAAACGGTGTTCACCCTGGCTACTGATGGTGAGCGTGAAGTGTCGATCAGCCTGCCGGAGCAGAACTTCGGTCGCTTCAAGGTCGGCCAGCCAGTGTCGGTGGAGTTGTGGACGCAGCCGGATCAGCGCTTCGCCGGGAAAATTCGCGAACTGTCTCCTTCTGCCGATCCGAAGTCCCGCACTTTCGCTGCCCGCATCGCGTTTACCGGTGGTAAAGTCCCCGCCGAACTGGGCCAGAGCGCCCGGGTGTTCGTACAGTCCGCCGAAGTGGTTCCGCTGTCGGTACCGCTGTCAGCGCTGACCGCGGAAAACGGCGTGACCTACGTCTGGGTCGTCAGCGCCAATAACACTCTGAAGAAGACCCCGGTGCGGGTCGGCGCTTTTGGTGAGAAAACCGTTCCGGTGCTTGAAGGCCTCAACGCCAGCGACTGGGTGGTGGCCGCTGGCGTCCATGTGCTTCTCGACGGGCAGCAGGTGCGCCCGGTGGATCGCTCCAACCGCGTGGTCAATCTGGCGGACAAGGAGTAATCCCCGATGGGCTTCAATCTTTCCGAATGGGCGTTGCGTAATCGCCAGATCGTACTGTTCCTGATGCTGTTGCTGGCCATCGTTGGCGCACTGTCCTACACCAAGCTCGGCCAAAGCGAAGACCCGCCGTTTACCTTCAAGGCCATGGTGATCCGTACCAACTGGCCGGGCGCCACGGCGCAGGAAGTTTCGCGCCAGGTCACCGAACGCATTGAAAAGAAGCTGATGGAAACCGGCGAGTACGAACGCATCGTGTCGTTCTCGCGCCCGGGTGAATCCCAGGTGACGTTCATTGCCCGCGATTCCATGCACTCGGTGGACATCCCGGAACTCTGGTATCAGGTGCGCAAGAAGGTCAGCGACATCCGTCACACCCTGCCGCCGGGTATTCAGGGGCCGTTCTTCAACGATGAATTCGGCACCACCTTCGGCAATATCTACGCCTTGACCGGCGACGGGTTCGACTACGCCGTGCTCAAGGATTACGCCGACCGCATCCAGATCCAGCTGCAACGGGTCAAGGATGTGGGTAAGGTCGACCTGCTCGGCTTGCAGGATGAAAAAATCTGGATCGAGCTGTCCAACGTCAAGCTGGCGACCCTGGGTTTGCCGCTGGCCGTGGTGCAGCAGGCGCTTGAGGAACAGAACGCGGTGTCCACCGCCGGCTTCTTCGAAACCAGCAGCGAGCGATTGCAGTTGCGGGTCTCAGGGAATTTTCAGACTGTCGACGAGATAAAAAACTTTCCGATCCGCGTCGGGGATCGCACCTTCCGCATCTCCGATGTGGCCGACGTGCGCCGTGGTTTCAACGATCCACCGGCGCCGCGCATGCGCTTCATGGCTGAGGACGCTATCGGACTGGCCGTGGCCATGAAGGACGGCGGCGACATTCTTGTCTTGGGCAAAGCCCTGGAAATCGAATTCGCCCGCATCCAGAAAAACCTTCCGGCCGGCATGCAGCTGCGCAAGGTTTCCGACCAACCGGCAGCGGTGAAAACCGGTGTCGGCGAATTCGTCCGGGTATTGGTGGAGGCCCTGGCGATTGTGTTGCTGGTGAGCTTTTTCTCCCTGGGTGTGCGCACCGGCATGGTGGTCGCCCTGGCGATTCCGCTGGTGTTGGCGATGACCTTCGCCACCATGTATTACCTCGGCATCGGCCTGCACAAGATTTCCCTCGGCGCGCTGGTGCTGGCGCTGGGCTTGCTGGTGGACGACGCGATCATCGCCGTGGAAATGATGGCGATCAAAATGGAGCAGGGCTTCGACCGGGTCAAGGCGGCGAGCTATGCCTGGACCAGCACGGCGTTCCCTATGCTCACCGGTACGCTGATCACTGCGGCCGGGTTTCTGCCGATCGCCACCGCGCAATCGGGCACCGGCGAATACACCCGCTCGATCTTCCAGGTGGTGACCATCGCGCTGCTGGCGTCGTGGGTGGCGGCGGTGGTGTTCGTACCGTATCTCGGGGAAAAACTCCTGCCGGATCTGGCGAAAATTCACGCGGCCAAACACGGGGCTGATCAGCCAGACCCTTATGGCACTCCGTTTTATGAACGGGTCCGGCGGCTGGTGGAGTGGTGCGTGCGTCGACGCAAAACCGTGATCGCGGCGACGGTGATTTTATTCGTCGCCTCCGTGGTCCTGTTCCGTTTTGTGCCGCAGCAATTTTTCCCGGCGTCGGGCCGACTGGAGTTGATGGTCGATCTGAAGCTGGCCGAAGGCGCTTCCCTGAGCAACACCGCCGAGGAGGTCAAACGCCTCGAAACGCTGCTCAAGGACAAGGCCGGGATCGACAACTATGTGGCTTACGTCGGCACCGGTTCGCCGCGTTTTTACCTGCCGCTGGATCAGCAACTGCCGGCAGCGAGCTTCGCCCAATTCGTGGTGCTGGCGAAGACCATCGAGGAGCGCGAAACCTTGCGCACCTGGTTGATCGCCACGCTCAACGAACAATTCCCGGCTCTGCGCTCGCGGGTCACGCGCCTGGAAAACGGCCCGCCGGTTGGTTATCCCGTGCAGTTCCGGGTGACCGGTGAACACATCGAAGAAGTCCGCGCACTGGCCCGCAAAGTCGCGGCCAAGGTTCGTGAAAACCCGCACGTGGCCAACGTCCACCTGGACTGGGAAGAGCCGAGCAAGGTTGTGTACCTGAATGTCGACCAGGACCGCGCCCGGGCACTGGGCGTAAGCACGGCGAACCTGTCGAGGTTCCTGCAAAGCTCGCTGACCGGTTCCAGCGTCAGCCAGTATCGCGAAGACAACGAATTGATCGAGATCCTGTTGCGCGGCACCTTGCATGAACGCACCGAACTGTCGTTGCTGCCGAGCCTGGCGGTACCGACCGACAACGGTCGCAGCGTCGCCCTGTCGCAGATCGCGACCCTGGAATACGGCTTTGAAGAAGGTGTGATCTGGCACCGTAACCGCCTGCCCAACGTGACCGTGCGCGCCGACATCTATGGCAAGGAACAACCGGCGACGCTGGTGCAGCAAATCATGCCGACCCTCGATCCGATCCGCGCCGAATTGCCGGACGGCTACTTGCTGGATGTCGGCGGCACCGTGGAAGATTCCGCGCGCGGGCAGAACTCGGTAAAGGCCGGTGTGCCGCTGTTCATCGTGGTGGTGCTGACATTGCTGATGCTGCAACTGCGCAGTTTCTCACGCACGGTGATGGTGTTTCTGACGGCGCCGTTGGGGTTGATCGGGGTGACGCTGTTCCTGATGGTGTTCCGTCAGCCGTTCGGTTTTGTCGCCATGCTCGGGACCATCGCCTTGTCGGGGATGATCATGCGCAACTCGGTGATTCTGGTGGATCAGATCGAGCAGGACATCGCTGCCGGGCTCAAGCCTTGGCAGGCGATCATCGAGGCCACGGTGCGGCGGTTCAGGCCGATTGTGCTGACGGCACTGGCCGCGGTTCTGGCGATGATTCCGTTGTCGCGCAGTGTGTTTTTCGGGCCGATGGCGGTGGCGATCATGGGTGGGTTGATTGTGGCTACGGCTTTGACGCTGTTGTTCCTGCCTGCTTTGTATGCGGCGTGGTTCAGGGTCAAAAAAGAGCCGGCTTGAGTGGCTGGACTTGGCGGCCTTCGGGCCGACCAAGCTCCTGATTGATCGAGTACATATCCGTTTCTGCGGTAACGGCCACTTATGGTTTCGCCCTTACGGCGAGTCACTTTTTTTACAAGCGCCTAAAAAAAGTAACCAAAAAAACGCTCGCCCCGAGCGTCCGGCCCCTCGCCAGGGCTCGGGGTTCCTTCGCTCCGGCATTCATCCGGGGGCATTGCCCTCCGGTTGGCTTCGCTGCACCTACATGCAATGGGTTCGACTGCGTCGAACGGCGCTGCGCGCCAATCCCCGGATGAACGCCTCCACTCAGCCTCCCGAAGGGGCGGGTGGATCAAGATCAAGAGCTTAAGGCGAGCTAACGCTCGGCCTGATGAGTGGTGAAGAGCGGGGGTGGTGTTTGTGGTTTGCTTTTGCTCTTGCTCTTGCTCTTGCTCTTGCTCTTGCTCTTGCTCTTGCTCTTGCTCTTGCTCT
>NZ_JBSVWS010000259.1:0-5337 GCF_054071155.1 Pseudomonas sp. SDO5532_S415
ACTGCGGCAGCAGTCCTCTTTTGGGGCCGCTTCGCAGCCCAACGGGAGCAAGCTCCCTCGCCACAGGTATGTGTGCTGTCTGAGTTTTTGACCCGACAGACGTGATACGCCTGTTTTTTCCCTGTCATCTTTGACATGCATCCTCTATCGACCAGAGAGCTTTCAGAACTTTCTTCTCGGGCCGGCGGTCATTTACTGTAGACACGCCCCAGGCACTTTGTTTTCGGACTATTGAGTGGTGATCGAGATGGAAAGTATCAGTCTCTTGCTCGGTGAGGCTCTAAGCCCGTACCAGGTGACGTTGACCCCGTCAGGCCTTCATGGCGAATGCCGGGTGACATTGAAGAATGCGACCGGTGTGGTCGTGGTCGATCGGGAGTTCAATCAGGCGCAGTTGACTGACAAGCGTTCGTTGACCGATGTGGTCGATGGCTTGCATCGTGATGTGCTGATCGCCGAAGGACGCCTGGAGCCCTGTGTTATCGCGGCATTGCGCAATGCTGCTCAAGACAAGCTGCTGGCCAGCAGAAATTGAATTGTCATTGGCGGGAACCTTCCTGCCCCTAAGTCAGTCAGACCCCATAACAGCAGGATCAAGCATTGTGCTCCGGTGCTTGTAGCCTGCTGTTACGGGTCTTTATGTAGGCCACGTTTAACCCCGAGTCGTCTCCCCACTTCTCGGGGTTTCTTTTTGCCTGGAATTTGTCATTGCCCGGCCTGCTGTTCGAAAAATTTCCTGGAGGCTTCCAGGTATTCGCTGCGACTTTCCGGGTCGAGCCAGGCAGCGTAGGCTTCGCTCAGGTGGTCGCGGGGCAGGGTGCGCAGCAGTTGGTTGATTTCGATGATTGCCTGCCGGCCTTGGGGAGTGTCGGTGCAGCCGATATAGCCGGACAGGTATTTGCCCGTGCCGCGAATCGGATAGAACTGCAATTCATCCTCCGCAATCCCTTGCTGCTCGGCCTGGTAGCGGATTTCCGGACGATAGCCCAACAGCAACTGCAAGCGCCCAAGGCGTTGCATCTGCAACAGGCTGCCCAAGGCGTCGTTGCCGTAGTGAAGCGTCAGGGCTTTCGGGGGGGCTTGTTTGATAAGTGCGTCAAGGAAGTCGCCATAGTTGCGTTCGGCAACAATGCCCAGGCTGACGCTGCCAGTGGCCAGCAGCGCCGCCAGGTCCACCTCGCCATCCTTGATGAACGGCGTCAGCACCTCCCGATCAACGCGTTTCACCGCCAGGCCATTGCTCATTGCACGGAAGACCGGGATGGAAAATGCAATCCAGCTTTCGCGCTCCTTGCTCCAATTCAGCGCTGCGTCGCAGACAAGGGATGGCTCGTGAAGCATCTGCAAGCCGCGAGCACGATTAACCTTCATCACGCTGTGCTGGTACTTGGGCATACCGGCAATCAACCGTGACAACAGTTGATCGATGACCCCCTGGCCTTTTTTCGGTCCGTCGAAAATGAACAGTGGCGGCAGATCCCGCTTGAGCCAGAGCAGGGATTCCTTGGATTGCGCCAGCGCAGGCATGGCCAGAACAGTGATCAACAGCAGGCCTGCAAACGCGCACAAAACCCGCCCGTAACGCAATAGGCGATAGTTGAAGGGGCGCGCACGCAGACGTTTCAGCTCAAATGGCTCCGTCTTTGCGCAGCTGTGTGATCTGCGACGCGTCATAGCCAAGTTCCTGGAGTACTTGGGCGTTATGCTCGCCCAGTTGCGGCCCGACCCATTCACAATCACCGGGTGTCTCAGAGAGTTTCGGCACGATCCCTGGCATCTTGAAGTCTTTGCCATCGGGCAGCTTGGCCTGCAGAAACATTTCCCGAGCGAGGTATTGCGGATCGCTGAACATGTCTTCGGCGCTGAAGATCCGGCTGGCGGGTACGTCAGCTTGATTCAGGTACTCAAGTACTGCGTCCAGTGGCAGCGAGTTGACCCAGCGATCGATGACCCCGTAGAGCTCGTCGCGGCGACTGTCGCGGCCGTCGTTGCTGGCCAGCATCGGGTCATTGGCCAGGTCTTCGCGGCCAATGATCAGCATGAAGCGTTTGAAGATTGCATCGCCGTTGGCGCCGATTTGCACGTGTTTGCCATCGGCGCTGGTGTGGATCGAAGAGGGGGTGATGCCAGGCATGATGTTGCCAGTACGTTCGCGGATGAAACCGAATACATCGAACTCCGGAACCATGCTTTCCATCATGGCGAAGATCGCTTCATACAGCGCCACGTCCACCACTTGCCCCTGTCCGCCATTCACCTCGCGGTGACGCAGGGCCATCAGCGCGCCGATCACACCCCAGAGCGCGGCAATCGAGTCGCCGATGGAAATCCCGGTGCGCACCGGTGGCCGGTCTTCGAACCCGGTGATGTAGCGCAGGCCGCCCATGGATTCACCGACCGCGCCAAATCCCGGCTGATCTTTCATGGGGCCGGTCTGGCCGAAGCCCGAGAGCCGTACCATCACCAGTTTCGGGTTCAGTGCATGCAAGGTGTCCCAGCCCAGGCCGAGTTTTTCCAGGACGCCGGGGCGGAAATTCTCGATCAGGATGTCTGCTTCGCTCAGCAGTTTTTTCAGAATCGCCAGACCGTCCGGATGCTTCAGGTTCAGGGTCAGCGACTTTTTGTTGCGGGCCTGCACAAACCACCACAGCGAAGTGCCTTCATACAACTTGCGCCATTTGCGCAGCGGATCACCACCGTCCGGGGATTCGATCTTGATCACCTCGGCACCGAATTCAGCGCAGATACGCGAGGCAAACGGGCCGGCAATCAAGGTGCCCAACTCAATGACTTTCAGACCTGAGAGCGGTTTGGTGGTGAGCGGCATACGGGATCCTGTAGGACGAGAGACTTGGCGAATACAGACTTTTAACATAGCCGACTGTCAGGCGCTCAAGGTAGATCGCCATCAACTCGATGATTGCCTGTCGCATCGGTTAGACTTGCCGCCTTTCCACGTATCAAGAAGCCCGTTCATGGCCCAGCCGTCCACGACCTACAAGTTTGAACTGAATCTCACCGACCTCGACCGCAGTGTCTACGAGAGCGTCAAGCAGACCATCGCCCGTCACCCTTCTGAAACCGAAGAGCGCATGACCGTGCGCCTGTTGGCCTACGCCCTCTGGTACAACGAGCAGCTGTCTTTTGGCCGTGGTCTGTCAGAAGTGGATGAACCAGCCTTGTGGGAAAAAAGCCTGGATGACCGTGTGCTGCACTGGATCGAAGTCGGTCAGCCGGATGCCGAGCGCCTGACCTGGTGTTCGCGTCGTACCGAGCGCACCAGCCTGCTGGCTTACGGCAGCCTGCGTGTCTGGGAAGGCAAAGTGGTGCCGGCGGTGAAAAACCTGAAAAACGTCAATATTGCCGCCGTGCCTCAGGAAGTCCTGGAAACCCTGGCCAAAGACATGCCCCGCGTCATCAAGTGGGACGTGATGATCAGCGAAGGGACGATTTTCGTCACCGATGACCGTGGCCAGCACGAAGTCCAGTTGCAATGGCTGGCCGGCGAACGCGGCTGATTGTTTGCAGCCAGTACGCATCACCCGATTTAATCCTGTGTACTTGAGAGAAGCCCCCGTTACCCTATGCGCATCGAACCTCGCCTGTTGCCCGACACCCTGCCATTGCTCGGTGATATTCCACCGCTGCTGACCCGGTTATACGCGGCGCGGGGCGTACAGTCCGAAGCCGAGCTGGACAAGAGCCTGGCGCGGTTGATTCCGTTCCAGCAACTCAAGGGCATCGATGCCGCCGTAGATTTGTTGGTGGTGGCGCTGGAGCAGCGGCAGCGGATCCTGATCGTCGGCGACTTCGACGCCGACGGCGCCACGGCCAGTACTGTGGGTACGCTGGGCTTGCGCCTGCTGGGTGCCGCGCACGTCGATTACCTGGTGCCCAATCGGTTCGACTACGGCTACGGCCTGACGCCGGAAATCGTTGCGGTGGCGCTGGAGCGCCAGCCACAGTTGTTGATCACGGTGGACAACGGCATTTCCAGCGTCGAAGGCGTGGCGGCGGCGAAGAAGGCCGGGCTCAACGTGTTGGTCACCGACCACCACTTACCCGGTGATGAGCTGCCGTTGGCCGATGCCATTGTCAATCCGAACCAGCCGGGTTGCGGCTTCCCAAGCAAGGCACTGGCCGGCGTCGGGGTGATTTTCTATGTGTTGATGGCCCTGCGCGCGCGATTGCGCAGCCTGGGCTGGTACGAAACCAGGCCGCAGCCGAACATTGGCGAATTGCTCGATCTGGTGGCCTTGGGCAGCGTCGCCGACGTGGTGCCGCTGGATGCCAATAACCGGATTCTGGTGCATCAGGGCCTGGAGCGGATTCGTGCCGGACGTGCCCGACCGGGGATCAAGGCGATTCTCGAGGTGGCCAAACGTGATCATGCGCGTATCACCTCGACCGATCTGGGTTTCATCGTCGGCCCGCGCCTCAACGCAGCGGGGCGCCTGGATGACATGAGCCTGGGCATCGAATGCCTGCTCACCGAAGATGCCGGTTTGGCCCGGGAAATGGCCGCCCAACTGGACGGCATGAACCGGGACCGCAAATCCATCGAGCAGGGCATGCAGCGTGAAGCGCTGGCCCAGCTCAAGGATTTACCGGTGGAATCGATGCCGTTCGGTTTGTGCCTGTTCGATCCTGAGTGGCATCAGGGTGTCATCGGTATCCTGGCGTCGCGTATGAAAGAGCGTTACTTCCGTCCGACCATCGCCTTTGCCGATGCAGGCGACGGCTTGCTCAAGGGCTCGGGGCGTTCGGTCCAGGGCTTTCATATTCGTGATGCACTGAGTGTGGTGGCGGCGCAGCATCCGAACCTGATCACTAAATACGGTGGCCATGCCATGGCCGCTGGCCTGACGTTACCGGAAGTGAATTTTCCGTTGTTCGCCGAAGCCTTCGATGCTGAAGTGCGTCGCCAATTGCGCGAAGAAGACCTGACCGGACGCCTGCTCTCGGACGGCACCCTGGCCGTCGAGGAGTTTCACCTGGAACTGGCCCGTGCCCTGCGCCATGCAGGGCCCTGGGGACAGCACTTCCCGGAACCGCTGTTTCACGGAGTGTTTCAGTTGGTCGAGCAACGGGTGGTGGGTGAACGGCACCTCAAAGTGGTGCTCAGAAGTGAATGTGGCTCGGTCAAGCTCGATGGCATTGCCTTTGGTATCGACCGTGACATCTGGCCGAATCCAACCATCAAGTGGGTGGAATTGGCCTACAAACTCGACGTCAACGAATTCCGAGGTAACGAAACCGTTCAGTTGATGATTGCCCACATCGAACCGCGTTGACCCCTTCGCGAGCAGGCTCGCTCCCACAGGATTTATGCATGCC
>NZ_JBSVWS010000260.1:0-5180 GCF_054071155.1 Pseudomonas sp. SDO5532_S415
TCGTACGCGGTCAACTGTGGGAGCGAGCCTGCTCGCGAAGACGCCTGGCCCAGGCGCCGCAAGTTTCAAGGTGAATTGAATCCATAAAGCAGGGGATTTCAGGCCGTTTCGACGGCCTTTTTTTTGTCTGGGAAAACCTGACAGGTATATCTCTTAAACGCATAACCAAATGAATAAATATGATTTATGGATATATTAATCAGCTGTTAAGGTCACTCCATCGAAGCGAGATCGCAAACCGCGAATCGCCAACACCGTTCAAGGAATTGTCTGAATGCTGGTCGTCTCACTCGGTGGCAGTCCCAGTCAACGCTCCCGTTCCGGGGTGCTGCTGGAGCGCTCCCAACGTTGGTTGCAAGGGCAAGGCGTGGAAGTGGTGAGTTACCAGGTGCGGGACTTCCCGGCCGAAGACTTGCTGCACGCGCGCTTCGACAGCCCGAAGGTGATCGATCTCCTGCAACAGATTGAAAACGCCGATGGCCTGCTGATCGCCACCCCGGTCTACAAAGCCTCTTTTTCCGGTGCGTTGAAAACCGTGCTGGACCTGCTGCCCGAGCGCGCTCTGGCGCACAAAGTGGTTCTACCGATGGCGACGGGTGGCAGCATCGCCCACATGCTGGCGGTGGATTACGCACTCAAGCCAGTGTTGTCGGCGTTGAAAGCCCAGGAACTGCTACAGGGGATTTTCGCGGTCGACAGCCAGATTGCTTATGGCGAAGGCAGCGCCCAGGCGCAGTTGGCTCCCGAACTGGAAGAGCGGCTGAATGAATCGCTGGAATTGTTTTTCAGTGCCATGGCGCGACGGCCCAAGCCGCTCGATCCGAATCTGTTGAATGATCGTTTGTTGAGTGCTCGTTGGAGCATTTGAGTTTCACCGAAAATTAGCCCCACCCAAAATTGATGTACTGGCCTTACTCGCCCGCCAACGGGCAAGCAGGTGCAGCCAAAACCCAACTGCAAAAAGGAGAGCGCCATGCGCCCTGTCATTTTGCGTCGTGGTCTGGTCGCTCTGTTTGCTGCGGCTGTCACCTTCGGCGCCATTACTCAAGCTCAAGCTGAAACGCTACGAATCGGCTATCAGAAATACGGCACCCTGGTGCTGCTCAAAGCCAAAGGCACCCTGGAAAAACGCCTCGCCGCCCAAGGTGTGGACGTGCAATGGACTGAATTCCCCGGCGGCCCGCAACTGCTCGAAGGCCTGAACGTCGGCTCCATCGACTTCGGTGTGACCGGCGAAACACCGCCGGTGTTCGCTCAAGCGGCAGGCGCCGATCTGCTCTACGTCGCTTACGAACCACCAGCACCCCACAGCGAAGCGATCCTGGTGCCGAAAGGCTCACCGATCAAATCGGTGGCCGAGCTCAAGGGCAAGAAAGTCGTCCTGAACAAAGGCTCCAACGTGCACTACCTGCTGGTACGCGCCCTGGAAGATGCCGGCCTCAAATACACCGATATCCAGACCGTGTTCCTGCCGCCGGCCGATGCCCGCGCCGCGTTCGAACGTGGCAGCGTCGACGCCTGGGTCATCTGGGACCCGTACCAGGCTGCCGCCGAACAGCAACTGCAAGCGCGCACCCTGCGCGATGGCCAGGGCATCGTCGACAACCATCAGTTCTACCTGGCGACCAAGCCTTACGCACAGAAAAATCCTGGGGTGATCAAGACCCTCGTGGAAGAAGTGCGTGCGGTTGGCGAATGGTCCAAGGCCAATCCTGAAGACGTGACCCAACAGGTTTCACCACTGCTCGGCTTGCCGGCGGACATCACCCTGACCTCGGTGAAACGCCAGGGCTACGGCGCGCTGTTCCTCACCCCGGAAGTGGTCGCCGCCCAACAGAAAATCGCCGACAGCTTCTACCAACTCAAGCTGATTCCGAAGCCGTTGAGCATCAAAGACGTGATCTGGACGCCGCCGGCGGCCGTTGCCAAAGCTCAGTAACCACGCCTCAGTAACCAAAGCCCAGTCACTCGATTCCCCAAGGAGACCACTCCATGAGCCTCAATATCTTCTGGTTCCTGCCTACCCACGGCGACGGCCATTACCTTGGCACCGCCGAAGGCGCTCGCGCCGTCGACCACGGTTACCTGCAACAGGTCGCGCAGGCGGCTGATCGCCTGGGTTTCGGCGGGGTGCTGATTCCGACCGGTCGTTCCTGCGAAGACTCGTGGCTGGTAGCGGCATCGCTGATTCCGGTGACCCAGCGTTTGAAATTCCTTGTCGCCCTGCGCCCCGGGATCATTTCCCCGACGGTGGCCGCGCGTCAGGCGGCGACGCTGGATCGCTTGTCCGGCGGGCGAGCATTGTTCAACCTGGTAACGGGTGGTGATCCGGAAGAATTGGCGGGTGATGGTCTGTTCCTGACCCATGAGGAGCGCTATCAGGCCTCGGTGGAATTCACCCGCATCTGGCGTCGGGTGCTGGAAGGCGAAACCGTCGATTACGACGGTCAGCACATCAGCGTGAAGGGCGCCAAGCTGCTCTATCCGCCGATCCAGCAACCGCGTCCGCCGCTGTACTTCGGTGGCTCCTCCGAAGCGGCGCAGGACCTGGCGGCAGAGCAGGTGGAAATGGTCCTGACCTGGGGCGAACCACCGGCGGCCGTGGCGGAAAAAATCGAGCAGGTGCGGGCCAAAGCCGCGAAGCTCGGTCGCACCGTTCGCTTCGGTATTCGTCTGCATGTGATCGTTCGTGAAACCAATGCTGAAGCCTGGCAAGCGGCGGATCGCCTGATCTCGCACCTGGACGACGACACCATTGCGCGCGCCCAGGCTTCGCTGGCGCGTTTCGATTCGGTCGGCCAGCAACGCATGGCCGCGCTGCACGGCGGCAGTCGCGACAACCTGGAAGTCAGCCCCAACCTGTGGGCCGGTGTCGGTCTGGTGCGTGGCGGTGCCGGTACGGCGCTGGTGGGCGATGGTCCGACCGTGGCCGCTCGCGTGAAGGAATACGCGGACCTGGGCATCGACACCTTTATCTTCTCCGGTTATCCACACCTGGAAGAGTCATATCGCGTCGCGGAGCTGTTGTTCCCGCACCTGGATATCGAACGTCCCGAGTTGCCGAAAAGCGCCGGCTACGTCAGCCCGTTTGGCGAGATGGTGGCCAACGATATTCTTCCCAAAGCCGCGTCCCAGAGCTGAGGCGCGCCATGAAGAAAATCATCCACAGCCTCGCGCCCTGGGCGTTGCCGGTATTGCTGTTGGCGGTATGGCAGTTGTCTGTGTCGGCGGGTTGGTTGTCCACGCGGATTCTGCCGGCGCCCATCGCCGTGATCGAGGCCGGTGTAAGCCTGGTGCGCAGCGGTGAAATCTGGACACACCTGGCCATCAGTGGCTGGCGTGCGGCGCTGGGTTTTGCCATCGGCGGGGGCATCGGCCTGACACTGGGCTTTATCACCGGCCTGTCGAAATGGGGAGAGCGCTTGCTCGACAGTTCGGTGCAAATGATCCGCAACGTGCCGCACCTGGCGCTGATTCCACTGGTGATCCTGTGGTTCGGCATCGATGAGTCGGCGAAGATTTTCCTGGTGGCGCTGGGCACGTTGTTCCCGATCTACCTCAACACCTATCACGGCATCCGCAACGTCGATCCGGCGCTGGTGGAGATGTCCCGCAGTTACGGTTTGTCCGGCTTCAGTCTGTTCCGCCAAGTGATTCTGCCGGGTGCGCTGCCTTCGATTCTGGTCGGCGTGCGCTTCGCCCTGGGCTTCATGTGGTTGACGCTGATCGTCGCGGAAACCATCTCTGCAAGCTCCGGCATCGGTTATCTGGCGATGAATGCCCGTGAATTCTTGCAGACCGACGTGGTGGTGCTGGCGATTCTGATGTACGCGGTGCTCGGCAAGCTCGCTGATCTCGCGGCCCGTGGACTTGAGCGTGTGTGGCTGCGTTGGCACCCGGCCTATCAAGTCGTTAAAGGAGGTGCCGCATGACGGCTCAACAACCTCCACGCCTGCTGCGCGGGATACCGCTGGCGGTGCGCAAGTTGCAAAAAACCTTCGGTTCGCGGCAGGTGTTGCGCGAGATCGACCTGCATATTCCGGCGGGCCAATTCGTCGCGGTGGTCGGTCGTAGCGGTTGCGGCAAAAGCACCTTGCTGCGCTTGTTGGCCGGCCTCGATCAGCCTACGGGCGGTGAGTTGCTGGCCGGTTCCGCGCCGCTGAGTGAGGCGCGGGAAGACACCCGGTTGATGTTCCAGGAAGCGCGTCTGCTGCCGTGGAAAAAGATCATCGATAACGTCGGCCTCGGGCTCAAGGGCAACTGGCGGCCAAAGGCACTGGAAGCCCTGGAAGCGGTCGGTCTGGCGGACCGCGCCAACGAGTGGCCGGCGGCCTTGTCCGGTGGGCAGAAGCAACGTGTGGCGCTGGCCCGTGCGTTGATCCATCAACCGCGCCTGCTGTTGCTTGATGAGCCCCTGGGCGCGCTGGATGCCCTGACCCGTATCGAAATGCAGCAACTGATCGAACGGCTCTGGCAGCAGCACGGCTTCACTGTGTTGCTGGTGACCCACGACGTCAGTGAAGCGGTGGCGATCGCTGATCGGGTGATCCTGATCGAAGACGGCGAAGTCGGCCTCGACCTGCACGTGGAACTGCCGCGCCCTCGGGTCCGCGGTTCTCATCGGCTGGCGGCGCTGGAAACCGAAGTCCTCAATCGCGTGCTGTCACTGCCCGGACAACCGCCGGAACCGGAACCTGTTTCACCCTTGCCTACGCAATTGCGTTGGGCGCAGTAGAGCAGCGGCAAGCTTCAAGCTACAAGCTGCAAGAAGAGGCAAATCGCTTTTTTCTTGCAGCTTGAAGCTTGCAACTTGCAGCTCATTTCGACCTCAGGAGAAATAAATATGACTATCAAAGCCATCAACGTGCGCAACCAGTTCAAAGGCTCCATCAAGGAAATCGTTCTCGGTGACGTGCTGTCGGAAATCGATGTGCAGACCGCTTCCGGCATCGTCACCTCCGTGATCACCACCCGTTCGGTAAAGGAGCTGGAATTGGCCGTGGGCAGTGAAGTGATCGCCTTCGTGAAATCCACCGAGGTGTCGATCGCCAAGTTGTAAGACGGTGCGTAAACGACAACCCCGAAGGGTTTGAGCCCTTCGGGGTTTTTTATGCGCGTGAATCAGTCGGCTCGGTGGTGTGGCCTTCGCGAGCAGGCTCGCTCCCACAAATGGAATGCAT
>NZ_JBSVWS010000261.1:0-5095 GCF_054071155.1 Pseudomonas sp. SDO5532_S415
TTGATTGCGGTGCCCTAGTGGGAGCGAGCCTGCTCGCGAAGGCGTCAGTCGCTACAGCACAATATCCATGCCGTCGTAAGCCACTTCGATCCCCCGCCGCTCCAGCAGCGCCCGTTCGGCCGAGTCTTCGTCGAGGATCGGATTGGTATTGTTGATGTGAATCAGCACCTTGCGCTGGCGGGGAAAACCTTCCAACAGTTCAAGCATGCCGCCCGGCCCGCTCTGGGCCAGATGGCCCATTTCGCTGCCAAGGCTCTGCCCGACTTCGCAAACGCGCATCTCGTCGTCGCGCCACAGGGTGCCATCCAGCAGCAGGCAATCGGCGCGCTGCATCCAGCCCAGCACTTCGTCGTCGACTTGCCCCAACCCTGGCGCGTAGAACAATGAAGCGCCGCTGCGCAGGTCTTCAATGAACAAGCCAATGGTGTCCCCCGGTTGCGGGTTGCCACGATGGGGCGAATACGGCGGTGCGTTGCTGACCAGTGGAATCGCGTGAAACCTCAGGTGCTCGCAGGCGCCGATACTGAACGGCTCACGATCCAGACCTATGGGCTGCCACTGCAATCCGCCGTTCCAGTGACTGAGCATGGGGAACAGCGGGAAGCCACTGCTGAGGTCCTGATGAACCCGTTGGGTACACCACACGTCATGCGGGCAGCCTTCGCGCAGGCTCAGCAGACCGGTGCAGTGATCGATCTGGCTGTCCAGCAGCACCACGCCGGCGATGGCGGTATCGCGTAACCGACGCGCCGGTTGCAGCGGCGCAAAACTCTCGAATTGCGCGCGGATGTCCGGTGAAGCATTGCACAGCACCCAGTCCACACCGTTGTCGCTCAGGACGATAGATGACTGCGTACGTCGCTGCGCGCGCAGGCTGCCATTGCGCACGCGGGCGCATTGGCGGCAATTGCAGTTCCATTGCGGAAAACCACCACCGGCGGCGGAACCCAGAACGCGGATGTGCATGAGCAATGCTCCAGAAGGCAGGCCCGGCCAACGCAATGGCTGGCCGGGTGAATAATCAACGGTTGGCGAAATACATCGTCACTTCGAAGCCAATGCGCAGATCGGTAAACGCGGGTTTAGTCCACATGGGTTATTCCTCTTCTTGTGCCGGGCGATTCCGGTAGCACCATTAATGCACGGGGCGCAGGACACCCGAATGCTACTTTCGAAGGAGGTTTGGGGGTGCGTTGGTAGGAGGTGGCGAACACACAAAACCACTGTGGGAGCGAGCTTGCTCGCGAAGAGGCCAGTACATTCAACATTGATGCTGGATGTCAGGCCGCATTCGCGAGCAGGCTCGCTCCCACAATGGAGATGTGGTGTTTTCAGGAAGTCAGAAGAACCCGAGCGGATTGATGTCGTAGCTCACCAGCAGGTTTTTGGTCTGCTGATAATGGTCCAGCATCATCTTGTGGTTTTCCCGGCCGACACCGGACTTCTTGTAGCCACCGAACGCAGCATGCGCCGGGTACAGGTGGTAGCAGTTGGTCCACACCCGCCCGGCCTTGATCGCGCGGCCCATGCGATAGGCGCGGTTGATGTCGCGGGTCCACAGGCCGGCGCCCAGGCCGAACTCGGTGTCGTTGGCGATGGCCAGGGCTTCGGCTTCGTCCTTGAAGGTGGTGACACCCACCACCGGGCCGAAGATTTCTTCCTGGAACACGCGCATTTTGTTAGTGCCTTTGAGCAGCGTCGGCTGGATGTAGTAGCCGCTGGACAGGTCGCCCTCCAGACGCTCGGCCGCGCCGCCGGTGAGCAACTGGGCGCCCTCCTCCTGGGCGATGTTCAGGTAGGAGAGGATCTTGTCGTACTGCTGCTGCGACGCCTGGGCGCCGACCATGGTCTCGGTGTCCAGCGGGTTGCCGCGCTTGATCTTGACGATTTTCTTCATGACTTGGGCCATGAACGGTTCGTAGATCGATTCCTGCACCAGCGCCCGGGATGGGCACGTGCAGACTTCGCCCTGGTTGAAAAACGCCAGCACCAGGCCTTCGGCGGCTTTTTCGATGAACGCGGGTTCGGCGTTCATGATGTCTTCGAAGAAGATGTTCGGCGACTTGCCGCCCAACTCCACGGTGGACGGAATAATGTTCTCGGCGGCGCAATGCAGGATGTGCGCACCCACCGGGGTCGAGCCGGTGAAGGCAATTTTGGCGATGCGCTTGCTGGTGGCCAGCGCCTCGCCGGCTTCACGACCGAAACCCTGGACAATGTTCAGCACGCCCGCTGGCAGCAAATCGGCGATCAATTCGGCAAAAACCATGATCGACAACGGCGTCTGCTCCGCCGGCTTGAGCACGATGCAGTTACCCGCGGCCAGGGCTGGCGCGAGTTTCCAGGCGGCCATCAGCAGCGGGAAGTTCCACGGAATGATCTGTCCGACCACGCCCAATGGCTCGTGGAAGTGATAGGCAGTGGTCAGTTCGTTGATCTCGGCAGCACCACCTTCCTGGGCGCGAATGCAGCCGGCGAAGTAACGGAAATGGTCGGCCGCCAGCGGTACGTCAGCGTTGAGGGTTTCACGCACGGCCTTGCCGTTGTCCCAGGTTTCAGTGACGGCGAGGATTTCCAGGTTCTGCTCGATGCGGTCGGCGATTTTCAGCAGCACCAGGGAGCGGTCCTGGGCCGAGGTCTTGCCCCAGGCATCAGCGGCGGCATGCGCGGCGTCGAGGGCCTTGTCGATGTCGGCGGCGCTCGAGCGTGGGAATTCGGCGATCACTTCACCGTTGACCGGCGAGGTATTGGTGAAGTACTCGCCATTGACCGGCGCGACGAATTCGCCGCCGATGAAGTTGCCGTAGCGGGGCTTGAAGGAAACGACGGCGCCGGGTGTTCCGGGTTGGGCGTAGATCATGATGAACCTCTGTCTGGGTCGATGCCTGTACAGGCGATGAACCGATACTAGAGAGCCCCGCGCGCCGGACGAATGCATCGTTGGCAGGAGGGGCTCTCGTTATTTGGTCGTAGGTTTCACTCCAATCCCTCTCCTGTGGGAGCGAGCCTGCTCGCGAAGGCGACGTGTCAGGTACAACTTTGCTGAATGACACACCGCTATCGCGAGCAGGCTCGCTCCCACAAGGGGTCAGGTGGTGGGTCCGGGGTCAGTGCCTGGCCACCAGATCCTTGGGCAGTTTGAAGGTCCAGAGCATGCCGCCCTGATTGAAGTCCTTCACCCGCTTGGCCACTTCGCCGCCCCACAGCGGTACGGCGCCGCCCCAGCCGGAGAGCACCGAGACGTACTGCTCGCCGTCCATTTCCCAGGTCACGGGCGAGCCGAGTACGCCCGAGCCGGTCTGGAATTCCCAGACCTTTTCGCCGGTCTTGGCATTGAACGCCTGCAGGAAGCCTTCCGGCGTGCCGGTGAACACCAGGTTGCCCTTGGTGGTCAGCACCCCGCCCCACAGCGGCGCGAAGTTCTTGTGGCGCCAGACTTCCTTGCCGGTTTTCGGGTCGATGGCCCGCAGCACGCCGATGTAGTCTTCGTTCAACGGCTTGATGGTGAACCCGGCGCCGAGGAACGCCGCGCCTTTCTTGTAGGCGATGCCCTCGTTCCAGATGTCCATGCCCCACTCGTTGGACGGCACGTAGAACAGTCCGGTGTCCTTGTTGTAGGCCATCGGCATCCAGTTTTTCGCACCGAGGAACGCCGGCGCGACGAACACCGAACTGCCTTTAGCCTCCGAACCCGGCGCGCCGGGGCGGCTGGCTTCGTTGTAGATCGGCCGGCCGTTCTTATCCAGGCCGGTGGCCCAGGTGATCTTGTCGACAAACGGGAAGCCACGGATGAATTTACCGTTGGTGCGGTCCAGCACGTAGAAGAAACCGTTACGGTCGGCAGTGGCCGCCGCTTTGATTTCCTTGCCGCCTTCGCTGTAGTTGAACGACACCAGTTCGTTCACGCCGTCATAGTCCCAGCCGTCGTGAGGCGTGCTCTGGAAATGCCACTTGATGGTGCCGTCGTCCGGGTTGAGTGCCAGGCGCGACGACGAATAGAGGTTGTCGCCCGGCCGCAGGTGCGAGTTCCAGGGTGCCGGGTTACCGGTGCCGAACAGCAACAGATTGGTTTCCGGGTCGTAATAACCGCCAAGCCACGGTGCCGCGCCCCCGGTCTTCCACAGGTCGCCCGGCCAGCTCTTGCCTGCCTCGCCGCCGGAAATGCCGTTTTCCACGGCTTTGCCGTCCTTGTAGACGTAGCCCATATGGCCTTCGACCGTTGGACGGCTCCAGAGCAAATTACCGTTTTTCGGGTCGTAGGCTTCGATCTTGCCCACCACCCCGAACTCGCCACCGGCCACGCCGGTAATCAGCTTGCCGTTGATCACCAGGGGCGCGGCGCTGATCGAGTAGCCTTCCTTGTGGTCGGCGACTTTCTTGCTCCAGACCACTTTGCCGGTGTCCTTGTTCAGCGCCACCAGCTTGGCGTCGAGGGTGCCGAAGATCACCAGGTCGCCGTACAACGCGACGCCCCGGTTGATCACGTCGCAGCAAGGACGAATGTCGTCCGGCAGGCGCGCATCGTACTGCCAGAGCTTCTTGCCGGTGCGCGCATCCACCGCGAAAACCCGGGAGTAGGAACCGGTCATGTACATCACGCCGTCCTTGACCATCGGTTGCGCTTGCTGGCCGCGCTGCTTTTCGCCACCGAAGGAAAACGCCCACGCCGGTCGCAGTTCCTTGACGTTGTCGACGTTGAGAATATCCAGTGGGCTGTAGCGCTGACCCTGGACGCCCAGGCCATTGGTGACGACCTGTTCCGGGTTCTTGGGGTCCTGAAGAATGTCCTCGTCGGAAACCCCGGCCAATGCCTGGCCGGACAACAGCATGGCACTGAGCAACAGGCTCAAGACGAAGGGCTGGCGACGTGCGGGTTGAGTCATGACGGCTTCCTCTGCGGATTGTTGTTATTTCCGGGAAATTTTCCCGGTCTGGAGCAGATTCTTGGGCGCCGCCGCCCTGACAACAATTGGCCGCAATGTGGAGATTTCTAGTTCCTTGGTACAGGTTCGGAAGGAATGGACAACTGCCCCCTGTGGGAGCGAGCCTGCTCGCGAAGGCGTCGTGTCAGCTGCAACTTTGCTGAATGACACAC
>NZ_JBSVWS010000262.1:0-5021 GCF_054071155.1 Pseudomonas sp. SDO5532_S415
TTGATCTTCAGTGCACACAAAAACCAGATACGGCGGAGCCCCTGTGGGAGCGAGCCTGCTCGCGAAGGCGGTGTGTCAGGCGACACTAGTTTGCCGGTCGCACCGCCGCCGTGCTGCCGCGCAACGTCAACTCGAACGGCAGGACCACATGCCGCTGCGCCAGCGGTTTTTTCTCGATCAACGCGATCAGCATCTCGACGGCCTTCTGGCCGAACACTTCAGCAGGCTGGGCGATGGTGGTCAGCGGTGGGTCGCAATAGGCCGCGAAGGGAATGTCGTCGAACCCCACCAGCGAAATATCCTCGGGGACACGCAAGCCCTGTTGCTTGATGCGTCTCAACGCACCGATGGCCATTTCATCGTTTTCACAGAACAGCGCGGTAGGGCGTTCGGGCAATGCCAGCATTGCGGTGGCGCCGTCATGACCGGCCTTCAGGCTGAAGTCACCGTGACAGATCAGCGTCGGGTCGCAATCGATTCCGGCCTCGCTTAAAGCATCCTGATAACCGGTCACGCGGTCGCGGGTCAGCGGGCTGCTTTTCGGACCCTTGATCAGGCCGATCCGCCGGTGGCCGAGTTCGATCAAATGTTCGGTCATGGCCTTGGCGGCGGCGCGATTGTCGAGGCTGATCGTGGGATGACGCCCGCCCTGAATCACTTCGCAGGCATTGACGATGGGCGCGAGTTCGGCGTTGGGGAAGGGCTCTGAAAACGGATCGAACGCACGCAACTGGATCACGCCGTCGGCCTGATGGTTGTACACCAGCTCGGCGAATTCCCGTTCGATGTCTTCGCGGCCCTGGGTGTCGCACAGCAGCAGCCGATAGTGGGCGGCCTGTGCAGCCTGTTGCGCACCGCTGATGACCCGGGCGAAAAAGGTGTTGGCGATGGCTGGCACCAGAATCACCAGGTTGCCGGTGCGACGCGAACGAAACTGCACCGCCATCAGGTTCGGTCGGTAACCGGCTTGTTCCACGGCGGCGTTGACCTTGTCCCGGGTTTCGGGGAGCACACGTTCGGGTGACTTCAGTGTCCTCGACACCGTGGCCACCGAGACGCCGGCCAGCCGGGCTACTTCACGGATATTGGACAAGACCACCTCGTTTGCGGATCACACGGCCGGCGAGCTTACCGCAGGTCGCCGGTGCACTGAAATGTCCGTGGATGTTAATCCGCAGTTTGACACTTCGCCCGACTGCGCCTAAATTTCGGGCACGATGTAACCGGTTACATCATGACCGGTTTCCAGCCAACAGAGAGCTTTTGCGATGAACGCTGCAGTGCCAAAAATAAGAATGGGCTTTGTCGGAGGCGGCGAAGGTGCCTTCATCGCGAAAGCCCACCGTCAGGCCGCCGGGCTCGATGGCCGTTTTGAACTGGTGTGCGGTGCGTTCAGCCGCGATGCCGTAAACAATCAGAACACCGGCGTGGCGCTGGGCTTGCCGGCTTCACGCTGCTACAGCGACTGGCGGCAGATGCTCGAGGCCGAACGTGCATTGCCCGCCGAACAACGCCTGGAGTTGGTGGTGATCGTCACCCCCAATCACCTGCACGCGCCAGTCGCCAGCCAGGCTTTGAGCGCTGGATTCCATGTGTTCAGCGAAAAACCGGCGGCGCTGAATCTGGCCGAGTTAATCGCACTCAAAACCGTGGTCGAACGCAGCAACCGCCTATATGGCCTGGCCCATACCTATCTGGGGTATCCGATGGTCTGGCAGGCGCGCGACATGGTGCGCGGCGGCGTGATCGGCGCGGTGCGCAAGGTGATCGTCGAATACCCGCAAGGCTGGCTCAGCCAGGATGTGGCCGGGCAGGGCAACAAGCAGGCAGCGTGGCGCGACTTGCCCGAACAGTCCGGGTTGGGCGGCTGCATCGGGGACATCGGCACCCATGCCTTTTCCCTGGCCGAGTTTGTCGCGGACCAGCCTATCCAGCAATTGAGCGCGATGCTGGGCGTGCACATCGAGGGTCGGCAGCTGGACGATGACGCCTCGATGTTGTTCAAGATGGCCGACGGTGCCAGTGGGGTGCTGATCGCCAGTCAAGTCTGCGCCGGCGAAGAGAACCCGCTGAAAATCCGTGTCTACGGCGACAAGGGTGGGTTGGAGTGGCGTCAGGAAGAACCCGCCAGCCTGATCCATCGCGCCCTCGATCAACCCTTGCGCATCTTGCGTTCCGGCGTCGGCCAGCCGTGGTTGTGCGAAGCCGCGAGCCGGCGCATGCGCTTGCCCGCCGGGCATCCCGAGGGCTACCTCGAAGCCATGGCCAACCTGTACGGCGATCTCGCCAATGCCATCCGTGGCGAGGTCGCCGGGCACGATGCTCCGGGCGTGCCCGGAATCGACGTCGGCCTGCGCGGCATGGCGTTCATCGAGACCGCCATCGCCAACCATCGCGGCGACGCCAAGTGGACCGAACTGGTGTGCAACCCATGAATCCGGAGACGACTGTGACCTCTCAAACCTCAACCGGCCTGCGCGGTCCGGGGATTTTTCTCGCGCAGTTCATGTCCGCCCAAGCGCCTTTCGACACCCTGGCCAACATCGCCCGGTGGGCGGCATCCCAAGGCTACAAAGCCATTCAGTTGCCGACCCTGGGCACGCAGTTCATCGACCTTGCACGGGCGGCCGAAAGCCAGAGCTACTGCGACGAATTGAAAGCCGTCTGTGCCCAGGCCGGTGTCGAGATCAGTGAATTGTCGACGCATCTGCAAGGCCAATTAGTGGCGGTGCACCCGGCGTTCGACACGCTGTTCGATGACTTCGCACCCGCTCATTTGCGCGGCCAGCCCGAGGCGCGCACCGCCTGGGCCATCGACCAGTTGAAACTGGCCGCCCGCGCCAGTCAGCGCCTGGGTTTGAAAGCCCATGCGACCTTCTCCGGCGCTTTGCTCTGGCCCTACATCTACCCTTGGCCGCAGCGGCCGAGCGGGTTGGTCGAGCAAGGTTTCGCCGAACTGGCGCGGCGCTGGCTGCCGATTCTCGATTGTTTCGAAGAGGCCGGTGTCGACCTGTGCTACGAGATCCACCCCGGCGAAGATCTGCACGACGGCGCCTCGTTCGAGCGGTTTCTGGAGGCGGTCGATCACCATCCACGGGCTGCGATTCTGTATGACCCGAGCCACCTGCTGCTGCAGCAAATGGACTACCTCGGCTTCATTGATCGCTACCACGCGCGCATCCGCATGTTCCACGTCAAGGACGCCGAGTTCCGTCCGGATGCCCGTTCCGGTGTGTACGGCGGGTATCAAGGCTGGGTGGAGCGGCCGGGGCGCTTCCGTTCCCTGGGTGATGGCCAGATCGACTTCAAATCAATCTTCAGCAAGCTGACGCAATACGACTACAGCGGCTGGGCCGTGCTGGAGTGGGAGTGCTGCCTGAAGGACTCCGCGCAAGGCGCCGCAGAAGGCGCGGCGTTCATCGAGCGGCACATGATCCGCAAGACCGGCAAGGCGTTCGATGATTTCGCCAGCGTGTCCGCCGACGCAGCGTTCAATCGACGCCTGTTGGGGCTGCCGGACGCCTGAAACCGATCCTCTCTCACAGAAAAAACAACAATAAGACGGTGACTCTCATGACGACGATGACCGCGCGATTAAGCGCAATGATGTTCCTGCAGTTCTTTATCTGGGGTGGCTGGTTCGTGACCCTCGGCACCTTTCTCGCCAGCACCCTGGGCGCCAGTGGCGGGCAGATCGGCATGGCGTTCTCGACCCAGTCCTGGGGCGCGATCATCGCGCCGTTCGTGATCGGTCTGATCGCCGACCGCTTTTTCAATGCCGAACGCATCCTCGCGGTGCTGCACCTGGTGGGCGCGGTGTTGCTCTATCAACTGTATCGGGCGCCGGACTTCAGCACGTTTTATCCCTACGTGCTGGCGTACATGATGATCTACATGCCCACCTTGGCCCTGGTCAATTCCGTGGCGTTCCGGCAGATGAGCGATCCGGCGCTGGAGTTTTCCCGTATCCGCGTGTGGGGCACCCTCGGCTGGATCGTCGCCGGTCTGGTGATCAGCTTTGTGTTTGCCTGGGACTCCCAGGCCGCGATTGCGGCGGGCGGGTTGCGCAACACCTTCCTGATGTCGGCCATTGCATCCTTGCTGCTGGGCCTCTACAGCTTCACCTTGCCACGCACCGCGCCACTCAAAGACGAGACCGGCAATGGCGGCCTCAAGCAGATGCTCGGGCTGGACGCCCTGGGGTTGCTCAAGGATCGCAGCTATCTGGTGTTCTTCATCGCTTCTATCCTGATCTGCATTCCCCTGGCGTTTTATTACCAGAATGCCAACCCGTTCCTGGCGGAAATCGGCGTGACCAACCCCACGGCGAAAATGGCCATCGGGCAGGTCTCCGAAGTGCTGTTCATGCTGCTGCTGCCGCTGTTCATCCACCGCTTCGGGATCAAGATTGCGCTGCTGGTGGGCATGCTGGCGTGGGCATTGCGCTACCTGTTGTTCGCCTACGGCAACAATGGCGACCTGGCTTTCATGCTCTTCACCGGTATCGCCTTGCACGGCATCTGCTATGACTTCTTTTTCGTGTCCGGGCAGATCTACACCGACGCCAAGGCATCGGAACGCTTCCGCAGTTCCGCCCAGGGTTTGATTACCCTGGCGACCTACGGCCTGGGCATGTTGATCGGCTTCTGGGTGGCGGGACAGGTGACAGATCACTACGCCACGACGGCGGGCGAGCATGACTGGAAAAGCATCTGGCTGTTCCCGGCCGGGTTTGCCCTGGCGATCTTTTTCTGTTTTTCCCTGGCGTTCAAGGGGCGGCAGGCAGCGGTGGTACAGACGTCGGTCTGAGCCCAAGGGGGTTGTCGGATTTGGATTTGGATTTTTGGAGGGGGTACATATCCGTTACTTCGGTAACGGCTGCTGGCGGTTTCGCTCTTACAGCGAGTCACTTGGAAAAGCCCCAAGTAACCAAGGGCTCTTGCCCCTTTCGTTCGGTGCCTCGCCCAGGCTCGGCATGCCCTCGCTCCGGTCCTGCTCCGTGGGCCCGCCGCCATCGGCCA
>NZ_JBSVWS010000263.1:0-4987 GCF_054071155.1 Pseudomonas sp. SDO5532_S415
TTGAAATGCATTCCCCTGTGGGAGCGAGCCTGCTCGCGAAGGGGGTATCCGGATCACCTGAAATGTCCCTGCCTGTCTCACAGTGTTAGGCTCTGCCCCGAATCCTGCGCACTGTGAAGGAAGGCTTATGTTGAAGATTCTCGCTCTGCTCACGCTGCTGGCATCCGCCGCTGTCCACGCTCAAACCCCGCTGCAAACCGACCTGCCGCTCAAATACCTGGAACAGGCCAACCCCGAATCCCGCGATCAGCCCCTGGTGATTTTCCTCCACGGGTACGGCAGTAACGAGCAGGACCTGTTCGGCATCAAGGATGAGCTGCCCGCACAATTCAACTACCTGTCGGTACGGGCGCCGATGGTGATGGAAGAGGGCCGCTACCAGTGGTTTCGCAAGAAGGGCGAAGGTGCCTACAACGGTGAGACCGACGATCTGAAGTCCAGCGGCCAGATACTGCTGGATTTCGTCGTACAAGCGGCGCGCAAGTATCACACCGAACCGGACAGGGTGTTTCTGGTGGGATTCAGCCAAGGCGCGATCATGTCCTACGAAGTCGCCCTGCGGCATCCCGAGGCCGTGGGCGGGATCGCCGCGTTGAGCGGGCGGATTTTGCCGGTACTCAGGTCCGAATTGAAACCGGATGAAAAACGCCAGTCACTGGCGATTTTCATCGGTCATGGCACGGCGGACAAACGCCTGCCGTACAGCGACGGCACCGAGGCCAACAGCCTGTTGCAGAGCATCTCACTCGAGCCCGAGTTTCACGCGTACCAAGGTGTTGGCCATAACATCAGCGCCGAAGAGATGCAGGATTTGAGCGCCTGGTTGCAGCGCCTCAACCCTTGACGCTTATTTGCCGCTGACGATCTGCTTGATCAGCGTCTCGTGGGCTGCCATGTCGCCGGGGCGGGAAATGACCTGGATCACGATCATGCGGTTGCCGGACGCCGCCATCAGCGTGGTGTTGAGGGTCATGCCGCCACCCTGGCTGGCGGTGCTGTCGACCTGACGCACACCCAGCCCGGTACTCTTGAGGGTCAGGCTTTTTTCGCTGAGCTTGTTGTAGTCCGGCAGCGCCTTGCGTTGCGCCGCGTCGAAGTCGGCCACGGTGCCGTCGAGAAACGCACCGTCGTTGTCCTTGACCTTGGTGCCATCCGGCAGGCTGTTTTCAGCCGCGATCACCACGGTCTTGGTCGTTTCGTTGGCATACATGGTGCCGCTTGCACCGGTAGGGCTGCTTGGCAGCGCGTTGGCAACGAAGCCCTTTGGCAGGGTGAACGTGAACTTGCCGCCGAGCATCGAGACTTTCTGTGTCGATGCCGCTTCTTTGGCCGGGGCCTTGGCCGCCTGCGCATTCAAAGCCCCCAATGTGGCGACCGCCGCCAGCAACAGGACAACGGCTTTTTTACTCAACAGTGACATGGGTGAATCTCCAGGGATGGTCGCGCAGTGGGGCGGCGATCATCCCATGGAGGTTGGCGGGCATTCCAGTGTGGGGTAACGGACGGTCATTGATGCCTGGTGCCATCGCCAGGAACACGAACGGTTACTGCCGGGTACGAAGTTGTTGGGCTACTCGTGCGAAACGATCGAAGGTGTTGTAGGCGTTTTGACCGTCGGTTGTGAAGTGGCGATGACCGCACCGGCAATAATCAGTAATGCGGGGATCATCAGGAGCGGGCTGGCGTGGCTGCGCCCGACAACGATCAGCAGCAGGGTGGAAATCAGCGGGGCCAGGTAGGACAGGGCGCCCAAAGTGGCCAGGTTGCCATGTTTGGTGGCGTGGTCCCAGGCAAAAAACGCCAGTCCCGCCGGTCCCAGCCCGAGAACGACAAGCGCTGCCCACTGACGCGCGTCGGGCCACACCGTGGTCTCGAAAGCCAGGTGACAGACCAGGCCGCCCACCGCAGACATGCCGCAGATGCCCCCGATGATGCTGCTCGGCACTTCCTTGAAGCGACGGTTGAACACCGAATAACCGGCCCAGATCAAGGCACAGCCGAACGCCGCGAGGTATCCGGGGATCGGCATCGCGGCGGCGGAGTCCGACCCGCGTTGCTGCATGATGAACGCCGTGCCCGCCAGGCCCAGCAGGGCGCCGAGTACCTGGCGCTTGTGCAGCTTCTCCGCGGCGGCGAAGGCCGACAGCAGCACCAATAACAGCGGCCACAGGTAATTGATCAGGCTGGCTTCGGCCGCCGGCGCGGCCTTGAGGGCGAAAAAGTACAGCGCGTGATAAACGAAGATGCCGACAAAGCCCGTCGCCCATACCGCCCAGGGTTGGCGCCAGCTGTTGAACCCGCTGATACCGTGGCGTCCCAGGATGAGCAGGCTGGCGATAAACGCCACGCCGAAGCTCAGGGTCAACACTTCAAACGGCGGCAGGCCTTCGGTGAGGGTGGTCAGTAACGCCAGGCAGGACCAGAGAAAGATCGCGATCACGCCGACCGCGGTGGCGGAGTGGGCACTACGGACGCGAGACGTGGCCATGTCTGTTCCTTCAGTCGTTGAACGGGCGCCTTCCTTGCCCGATGACCTGATGCAGCTTAGCGCTTGATCGCGGTTCGTCCAGCGTCCGCCGTCACCGGGCCGACAGGCCGCGCCAGCAGGCGCTTGGTCACGCCCAGCATCGCCACCGACACGGCCATGCCGAGGGCAAACGCGCTCATCCCCATGTCGGGTAACGCCAGCGCCAATACCAGGCAGAACGCCGAGAATGAATACATACCGGTCGCCGTTGCGCGCAGCAGGGCAGCGGTAAACGCCGGGCCACGGGTTTGCTGGGAGAACACTGCCATTACGCTGCCCAATACCGGGAACACCGCAAGCAGCCCGCTCCAGCGGTCGCCGACGGTGCTGGCGAGCAGGGTAACGGCCAGGGTCAGCAGCGCGCCGGCGACCATGCGCAGCAGCAGTTTGTCGGACTTCGGCGCCGGGCCGGAAACGATCGGTTGCACCGAGGGGAACAGGTAGGGCGCGGCCAAAAGGGCAGAGGCGGCGGCAAGCACGGATACCAGCAGTGACGGCGGGATCAACGACAGCACCACGGCGACCACCGCCCAGACTGACAGCGAAATCGTCAGCGCCAGCGGCCATTGCGCTCTCTGGGCGACCTGCGCATAGGTGACGCAGAAGGCGATCATCGCGAACATGGCCGACAGCGCCGCCAGGGCCGATTGTGCGGCGAACAGTTCGCCCTGTTCGATGGCCAGGAAGAACAGAATCGGCCCGACCACCACCGGCAACCCGGACAACCAACCCGCCACGCTCGGCCCCCAGCGTTTGCCGGCGAGGGAAATCAGCAGCAGGAAACCTGGAATCACCAGCAGTTTAAGCATCAGCACGCGTACGTCTCCACCCTGTGTCAGGCGTCAACACTATCAGGTGTACACAATTTGTGTATACAAAAACCATTCCTGTAGGAGCGAGCTCGCTCGCGAAAAACGCTCAGGCACTGCGGTCATCCAGACAGCACACGTGATCGTTGGAGTCCATCGCGAGCAAAGCTCGCTCCTACACAGGGTTTTGTGTGTGCGCCGAACCGTCTAATCTGGGCGCCTTGCCAGCTGTTGATGGACCATCGCGTGAAATTCAGTTTACCCAAGGTCGGTACCGCGCCGTTTTGTCCGCCGGAAGTGGCGGGTTCCGTTGCCGTTGATCCCGGCGCGTCATTTTTCAAACGAGTCCTGCGCTTTGCCGGTCCCGGTTTGCTGGTGTCCATCGGCTATATGGACCCGGGCAACTGGGCGACCGCCATTGAGGCGGGGTCGCGGTTTGGCTACAGCCTGTTGTTCGTGGTGCTGCTGGCGAGTCTGGCGGGGATGGTGGTGCAGTGCCTGTGTTCGCGGCTGGGCATCGCCACCGGGCGTGATCTGGCGCAGCTGTGCCGGGAGCGCTATAGCAAACGGACGGCGCGCACGCAGTGGGTGCTGGCGGAAATCTCGATTATCGCCACCGACCTCGCCGAAGTGCTCGGCTGCGCGTTGGCGTTTCATCTGTTGCTGGGCTGTTCGCTGACGTTCGGTATCGCTCTCACGGCGTTCGACACCTTGCTGGTGCTGGCCCTGCAGAACCGTGGCTTCCGTCGTCTGGAAGCGATCATGCTGGTGCTGGTGGGCACCATTGGCGCGTGTTTCTTTGTCGAGCTGCTGTTGATCAAGCCTTACTGGCCGGATGTCGCCCAGGGCTTCACGCCATCACTGTCCGCGCTCGCCGATGCCGCACCGCTGTACCTGGCCATCGGCATTCTCGGGGCCACGGTGATGCCGCATAACCTGTACCTGCACACCTCGATCGTGCAAACGCGGCTGATCGGCAAGGACCAGGCCAGCAAGCAGGACGCGGTGAAGCTGGCGCGCATCGACACCATCGGCTCCCTGGCCCTGGCGCTCATGGTCAACGCGGCGATCCTGATCCTCGCCGCCGCCGCGTTCCACAAGACCGGGCATACCGATGTCGTCGACATTCAAGACGCCTATCACTTGCTTGACCCGCTGGTGGGCGGGGCGCTGGCCAGTGTGCTGTTCGGCGTCGCCTTGTTGGCATCGGGGCAGAGCTCCACCTTCACCGGCACCATCGCCGGCCAGGTGATCATGGAAGGCTTCCTGAACCTGCGGCTGCCGTGCTGGCAGCGGCGCCTGATCACCCGCGGGCTGGCGCTGATCCCGGCGTTCATTGGCGTGTGGCTGATGGGGGATGATGCGGTGGGCAAGCTGCTGGTGTTGAGCCAGGTGGTGCTGAGCCTGCAATTGCCGTTTGCGCTGTATCCGCTGATACGCATGACCAATGATCAGGCGTTGATGGGGCCGTTTGTGAATCGCTGGCCGACGCGGGTGCTGGCTTGGGGGCTTTTTGTCGTGATCAGTGGGGCTAACAGCTGGCTGATCCTTCAGTTTTTCGGGTGACGGGGCCGGCCCCTTCGCGAGCAGGCTCGTTCCCACAAGGGGTCTATGTTGTCAGCCGGTTTTTTTGTCGGCCATCACTTGCGGG
>NZ_JBSVWS010000264.1:0-4965 GCF_054071155.1 Pseudomonas sp. SDO5532_S415
GGTGTGTCAGGCGACACCAATGTGTCTGATACACCTTCGCGAGCAAGCTTCGCTCCTACAGATATCAGGGATTCGACATATCGCAAGGACACCGGAATGAGCAACGTGGTGGTGGTCTATCACAGTGGCTACGGGCATACCCGCGTCATGGCCGAGGCCGTGGCCCAGGGTGTGGAGCGACACCCGGGCAGCACCTGTCGGCTGGTGTCCGTCGAAGACGTGGACCAATACTGGGACACTCTGCACCGCGCCGACGCGATCATTTTTGGCGCCCCGACCTACATGGGCAGCGCCTCGGCCGCCTTCAAGGGCTTCATGGAAGCCACGGCGCCGTTCTACCTGGCCCGGCCGTGGCGCGACAAGCTGGCGGCCGGCTTCACCAATTCCGGCTGCCTGTGCGGCGACAAGCTCAACACCCTGCTGCAGATGGCGGTATTCGCTGCCCAGCATTCGATGATCTGGGTTGGCCTCGACCTGCTGCCGGCGCGTTCCGGTAGCGGAGTGTTCGATGGGCAACTCAATCGCCTCGGCAGCTCGCTGGGCGCCATGGCCCAATCGAACGTCGAACAATCCCCCGAACAGGCGCCACCCGCCGAAGACCGTTGCACCGCCGCGCACTTGGGCGAGCGGGTGGCGCGGCTGGCCGACCGTTTCGGTCGCCAAGCTGATTGATTGACCTCAACCCTCACGTAAAGGAGCACGTCCCATGAGCACATTCACCACCCGCGACGGTACCGAGATTTATTTCAAGGACTGGGGCAGCGGTCAGCCCGTCGTCTTCAGCCACGGCTGGCCGCTGAATGCCGACAGCTGGGAATCGCAGATGATCTTCCTCGCCTCCCGGGGCTATCGGGTAATCGCCCACGACCGCCGTGGTCATGGCCGTTCCAGCCAGCCGTGGTTCGGCAACGACATGGACACCTATGCCGACGACCTTGCGCAACTGATCGAACACCTGGATCTACAGAATGCCGTGCTGTTCGGCTTCTCCACCGGTGGCGGCGAAGTGGCGCGCTACATCGGTCGCCACGGCACCGACCGCGTGGCCAAGGCCGGGCTGATTTCCGCGGTGCCGCCGCTGATGCTCAAGACCGACGCCAACCCCGGCGGCCTGCCCATCGAAGTGTTCGACGGTATTCGCCAGGCATCACTGGCCGACCGTTCGCAGCTGTACAAGGACCTCGCCAGCGGCCCGTTCTTCGGCTTCAACAAACCCGGCGCCAAGCCGTCCCAGGGCATGATCGACTGGTTCTGGATGCAGGGCATGACCGCCGGGCACAAAAACGCCTACGACTGCATCAAGGCGTTCTCGGAAACCGACTTCACCGAGGACCTGAAGACGTTCGACGTGCCGACCCTGGTGGTGCATGGCGACGCCGATCAGGTGGTGCCGATCGAAGCGGCGGGCATCGCTTCGGCAGGATTGGTGAAAGGTTCTACGCTGAAGATCTACCCCGGTGCGCCCCATGGCTTGACTGATACCCACAAGGATCAGCTCAACGCCGATCTGCTGGCGTTCCTCAAGGGTTGACCGACCCCGGCGCGGGCGTAGATCCGCGCCGGATTTAGCTCCTGATGAGTCGCTATCAATCGAGATGAAGTCCCATGAAAAAGCTGACCAACGCCACAGGCGCCCCGGTGGCCGACAACCTCAATATCCAGACCGCCGGCCCCCGTGGCCCGGCGCTGCTGCAAGACATCTGGTTGCTGGAGAAGCTCGCCCATTTCGACCGTGAATTGATCCCGGAACGGCGCATGCACGCCAAGGGTTCGGGCGCCTACGGCACCTTCACCGTGACCAATGACATTACTCGTTACACAAAAGCCGATATTTTCAGCTCGGTGGGAAAAGAGACGCCGCTGTTCGTGCGTTTTTCCTCGGTGGCCGGTGAACGCGGCGCTGCCGATGCCGAGCGTGACATCCGTGGTTTCGCGGTGAAGTTCTATACCCAGGAAGGCAACTGGGACATCGTCGGCAACAACACCCCGGTGTTTTTCTTCCGCGATCCGCTGCGTTTTTCCGACCTCAACCACGTGGTCAAGCGCGACCCGCGCACCGGCCTGCGCAACGCCACCAGCAACTGGGATTTCTGGACCCTGCTGCCCGAGGCGCTGCATCAGGTGACCATCGTGATGAGCGACCGGGGGATTCCCACCAGTTTCCGTCACATGCACGGCTTCGGCAGCCACACCTTCAGCCTGATCGACCGCGACAACCAGCGGGTGTGGGTGAAGTTTCATTTTGTCTGCCAACAAGGCATTGAGAACCTGTCGGATGCCGAGGCTGCCGTGGTGGTCGGCAAGGACCGCGAAAGCAACCTGCGGGATCTGTACGAGAGCATCGAGCAGGGCCATTTTCCGCGCTGGAAGCTGTGCATCCAGGTGATGACCGAGGAGCAGGCCAACACCTACCGGCACAACCCGTTTGACTTGACCAAGGTCTGGCCGCACGGCGAGTTTCCGCTGATCGAAGTCGGCACCATGGAGCTCAATCGCAATGCCGAGAACCACTTTGCCGAAATCGAACAAGCGGCGTTTTCCCCGGCCAACGTGGTGCCCGGCGTCAGCTTCTCGCCGGACCGCATGCTCCAGGCGCGACTGTTTTCCTATGGCGACGCCCAGCGCTATCGCCTCGGGGTGAATTTCAACCACATCCCGGTCAACGCGCCGCGCTGCCCGCATCACAGCTACCACCGCGACGGCGCCATGCGCACCGACGGCAACCTGGGCGGCACCGCCAGTTACTTCCCGAACAGCGTGGGTGAATGGGAGGATTCGAAGGAATTGTCCGAACCACCGCTGCCGCTGGAAGGCTTCGCCCGGCACTATGATCATCGGCTCGAAGAGGATCACTGGGAGCAACCGGGCAACCTGTTTCGCCTGATGGACCCGGCACGTCAGCAATTGCTGTTCGAGAACACGGCGCGGGCCATGAACGGTGTGCCGCAATTGATCCGCCAGCGGCATATCGACAACTGCACCAAGGCTGATCCGGCTTATGGGCGCGGGGTGGCCGAGGCACTGGAGCGGTTGGTTCCGCTGGGATAATGCGGACACCTTGATCCCCTGTGGGAGCGAGCCTGCTCGCGAAGGCTGAGCATCAGTCAATACATGTGTCGACTGATACATCGCTTTCGCGAGCAGGCTCGCTCCCACAGAGGGGATTCGCCATCCTGGCCTACGGGGTAGCGTGGCGAACGGAACGCACCGTCCGGCAACGCCAGGCAAACGGATTGATCCCTTCGCTGCGGGTAAACATATGGCAGAAGTGCGCCTGATCGCAGAAGCCGCACTCCAGGCTGATTTGCGTAAGGCTGAGGTCGGTGTGCTGGATCAGCAGCTTGGCGCGGGCAATACGTTGCTGGCGAATCCACTCCTGGGGCGAGTGGCCGGTGCTGCATTTGAACGCGCGGGAGAAATGACTGCGCGACAACGAACAGGCCTGGGCCAGCTCGGTCACTTCCAGTGGGTCACCCAGGCGTTCGAGGATCAGTTGTTTGATCAGCCGTTCGCGCTGCGGACTGAGGCCGCCGGCGCTTTTTCTTTGTGTTTCAGTGACTGTCGCGCGGGCAGTGTTTTGCTGGAAATGAGCCATGGCGAATGTCCTGGTCGGTAGGCTCAATTCTTGAACCCGAAGGCTCTGGCCCGCGAGTTAATCGTTGTTAATTCCTCATTCCCTGCGGGAAGTCTTGCGTAAAGTCAGACACAATCGTCACTCTCGTGCCTGGCTCAATACACAAGGAACCCGTGCCTATGAATCGAAACGATCTGCGTCGCGTCGACATGAACCTGCTGGTGATTTTCGAAGCGCTGATGTTCGAAAAGAACCTGACCCGTGTGGCGGAAAAACTGTTCATGGGGCAGCCGGCGGTGAGTGCCGCCCTCGGTCGGTTGCGCGATCTGTTCGATGATCCGCTGCTGTTGCGCAACGGTCGCGGCATGGAGCCGACAGGGCGGGCGCTGGCGATCCTCAAGGAACTGCAACCGGCGATGGACACCATCTCCGGCGCGGTCAGCCGGGCCAAGGAGTTCGATCCGGCGACCAGTTGCGACGTGTTTCGCATCGGGCTGTCGGACGATGCCGAGTTCGGTCTGTTTCCGCCGCTGTTGCGCCAGTTGCAGGAAGAGGCACCGGGCATCGTCGTCGTGGTGCGTCGCGCCAATTATCTGCTGATGCCGGCCTTGCTGGCCTCCGGGGAAATCTCCGTGGGCGTCAGTTACACCCAGGAGTTGCCGGCCAATGCCAAGCGCAAAAAACTGCGCGACATCCCCTGCAAAGTGCTGCGTGGCGACACCCGGCCGGGGCCGCTGACCCTCGACGAATACTGCGCGCGACCTCATGCAATGGTGTCGTTTTCCGGTGACCTGAGCGGCAATATCGACCTGGACCTGGCCAAGGTCGGACGGTGTCGCAAGGTGGTGCTGGGCGTGCCGCAGTTCAGTGGTTTGCGCGCGTTGCTGGCCGGAACCGAGATGATTGCCACCGTGCCGGATTATGCGGCGTGCGCGTTGGTGGAGGGCTGTGGTTTGCGTGCCGAGGATCCGCCGTTCGAAATTGAGGCAGCGCAATTGTCGATGGCCTGGAGCGGGGTGCATGACAATGATCCGGCGGAGCGCTGGTTGCGTTCGCGGATCAGTCAGTTCATGTCGGCGTCGTTGGAGATTGCCTGACTCTTGAGGATGTACCCGATCCTCTTGTGGGAGCGAGCCTGCTCGCGAAGGCGGCCTGACAGCCGCCCCATCCCTCCCGGATGTACCCGAACCAACGGTGGGAGCGAGCCTGCTCGCGAAAGCGGCCTGACAGCCGCCCCATCCCTCCCGGAGGTACCCGAACCCACTGTGGGAGCGAGCCTGCTCGCGAAAGCGGCCTGACAGCCGCCCCATCCCTCCCGGAGGTACCCGAACCCACTGTGGGAGCGAGCCTGCTCGCGAAAGCGGCCTGACAGCCGCCCCATCCCTCCCGGA
>NZ_JBSVWS010000265.1:0-4963 GCF_054071155.1 Pseudomonas sp. SDO5532_S415
TAGCGCCGTGCGGCGAAGCCGCACACATCGAGAGGAGGTGCAGCGAAGCAAACCGTAGGCGATGCCCCCTGATGGGCACCGTAGCGAGGGAACACCGAGCCTCAGCGAGGTGCCGTACGCCGGGGCGAAGCCTTTTGGTTCCTTTTTGGCGTTTGAAAAAGGGACTCGCTGTAAGAGCGAAACCATAAGTAGCCGTTACCGCAGCAACGGATATGTACACCGATCACAAAAACCAAAACCAAAACCAAAACCAAAACCCCATCACCCCACCAAATACCCCATCATTCAGCTCCCCCCATACCCCCCACGGTTAACAAAACATAACGCACCGTCGATTGTCAGCCGTCGAAAAACACCGATAGGATAAGCCAGCTTCCGAAGGGGCTCTGGATTGCGGGTTTCAGGACTATGCTCTGAAACAGGTCATCCCGATACGCACCCTTGCGGCGCCCTGAAAGGTTGAATGACCTAACAATAATAAAGGGGGAAGGTCTATGAGTGAGCCTGTCATGGGTGTGGGTATTTGCCGCCCGCCGGCTTTACGCAAATTCGCGTTGCTGGCTACAGCGCTCTCGCTGTTGGGCTGTGCCGTGTGGTCGGCACCTGTGCTGGCGGCTGATGCGCCGGCACCCGACGTTGTTTATTCCGTTGAATCGGCCAAGGCCAGCAAAAGCCTGGTCCTCGATGTCGTGCACGCAGGCAAGCGTCTGGTGGCGGTCGGGGATCGCGGGCATATTCTGTATTCCGATGACCAGGGTACGACCTGGACCCAGGCCAAGGTACCGACCCGGCAACTGCTGACCTCGGTGTTTTTTGTCGATGACAAGCACGGCTGGGCCGTCGGTCATGACGCGCAGATTCTCGCCAGCGAGGACGGTGGCGTCACCTGGACCAAGCAGTTCGAAGATCTGAATCGCGAATCGCCGCTGCTCGACGTCTGGTTCCAGGACGCCAACAGCGGCTTTGCCGTGGGCGCTTACGGTGCGTTGATGGCCACCACCGATGGTGGAAAGAACTGGGAAGACGTCAGCGACCGCCTGGACAACGAAGACCAGTACCACCTCAACGCCATTGCCGCCGTCAAGGACGCCGGGCTGTTCATCGTCGGCGAGCAGGGCAGCATGTTCCGTTCCGCCGATTGGGGCCAGACCTGGGAGAAGCTCGAAGGCCCGTACGAAGGTTCGTTTTTCGGCGTGATCGGCACCGCACAACCCAATACGTTGTTGGCCTATGGCCTGCGCGGCAATCTTTACCGCTCCACGGATTTCGGCAGCAACTGGGAGCAAGTCGAGCTCGAGGCTGAACGCGGTGCCCTGGAGTTCGGTCTGTCCGGCGGCACGCTGCTCGACGACGGTTCCATCGTGATCGTCGGCAACGGCGGTTCGGTGATCAGCAGCAGCGATGACGGACAGACTTTCAGTGTCTTCAACCGCCGGGATCGTATTTCCATCTCTTCGGTGGTCGGTGCAGGAAACGGCAATCTGATTCTGGGTGGACAAGGCGGCGTTCGCGCCACTTCGCCAAACGGCGCGGAGCTGGGCAAATGAGCTACGTTAATAATAAGAAGGCGGGGCTATGACTTCCTTGAGCACTCATCATCAGGACAAGGCGACGTTTCTTGAACGCCTGATTTTCAACAACCGCCCGGCAGTGATCACCATCTGCCTGCTGGTCAGCATCTTCCTGTTCTGGCAGGCGACGCTGATCCGGCCGTCTACCAGCTTCGAAAAAATGATCCCGCTCGAGCATCCGTTCATTCAGAAGATGATGGAGCACCGCAACGATCTGGCGAACCTGGGCAACACCGTGCGGATCTCCGTGGAGGCCACCGACGGCGACATCTTCTCCAAGGAATACATGGAGACCCTGCGCCAGATCAACGACGAAGTGTTCTACATCTCTGGTGTCGACCGCTCCGGCCTCAAGTCGCTGTGGAGTCCGAGCGTGCGCTGGACCGAGGTGACGGAGGAGGGCTTCGCCGGTGGTGAAGTGATCCCGCAGAGCTACAACGGCTCCCAGCAAAGTCTCGACCTGCTGCGCAACAACGTGCTCAAGTCCGGGCAGATCGGGCGGCTGGTGGCCAACGACTTCAAGTCGAGCATCGTCGACATACCGCTGCTGGAGTCCTACCCGGACCCGCAGGACCAGGGCAAGTTGCTGGCGCTGGACTATCGCAAGTTCTCCCACGATCTTGAAGAAAAGATCCGCGACAAATTCGAAGCGCAGAACCCCAACGTCAAGATCCACATCGTCGGTTTCGCCAAGAAGGTCGGCGACCTGATCGATGGCCTGGTGATGGTGGTGATGTTCTTCGGTGTCGCCTTCGTCATCACCCTGATCCTGCTGTACTGGTTCACCAACTGCATGCGCAGTACGGTGGCGGTGTTGAGCACGACGCTGGTGGCGGTGATCTGGCAGCTGGGCCTGATGCACTTCTTCGGTTTCGGCCTGGATCCGTACTCGATGCTGGTGCCGTTCCTGATCTTCGCCATCGGTATTTCCCACGGCGTGCAGAAGATCAACGGTATTGCCCTGCAATCCAGTGAAGCGGACAACGCCCTGACCGCGGCGCGCCGGACGTTCCGTCAACTGTTCCTGCCGGGGATGATCGCGATCCTTGCCGATGCCGTGGGTTTCATCACGCTGCTGATCATCGACATCGGCGTGATCCGTGAGCTGGCCATCGGCGCATCCATCGGCGTGGCGGTGATCGTGTTCACCAACCTGATCCTGCTGCCGGTGGCGATTTCCTACGTCGGCATCAGCAAGCGTGCCGTGGATCGCAGCAAGAAAGACGCGACCCGCGAGCATCCGTTCTGGCGCCTGCTGTCGAATTTTGCCAGCGCGAAAGTCGCTCCGGTCTCGATCCTGTTGGCGTTGATCGCCTTTGGCGGCGGCCTCTGGTACAGCCAGAACCTGAAAATCGGCGACCTCGACCAGGGCGCGCCGGAGCTGCGTCCGGACTCGCGTTACAACAAGGACAACAACTTCATCATCAGCAACTACTCCACCAGCTCCGATGTACTGGTGGTGATGGTCAAGACCAAGTCCGAAGGCTGCTCGCGCTATGAAGCGATGGCGCCGATCGACGAGCTGATGTGGAAGATGCAGAACACCGAGGGCGTGCAGTCGGCGATTTCCCTGGTGACCGTGTCCAAGCAGATGATCAAGGGCATGAACGAGGGCAACCTGAAATGGGAAACCCTGTCGCGTAACCCGGACGTTTTGAACAACTCCATTGCCCGGGCCGATGGCCTGTACAACAACAGCTGCTCCCTGGCGCCGGTACTGGTGTTCCTCAACGATCACAAGGCCGAGACCCTGGATCGCGCGGTGCACGCGGTGCAAGAGTTCGCCAAGGAAAACAACAAGGACGGCCTGGAGTTCATCCTCGCGGCCGGTAACGCCGGGATCGAGGCGGCCACCAACGAGGTGATCAAGAAGTCCGAGTTGACCATCCTGATCCTGGTGTACATCTGCGTGGCGGTCATGTGCATGATCACCTTCCGCTCCTGGGCGGCGACCTTGTGCATCGTGCTGCCGCTGGTGCTGACCTCGGTACTCGGCAACGCCCTGATGGCCTTCATGGGTATCGGCGTGAAGGTCGCGACCCTGCCGGTGGTGGCGTTGGGTGTGGGGATTGGCGTGGACTACGGCATCTACATCTACAGCCGTCTGGAAAGCTTCCTGCGTGCCGGGCTACCGCTGCAAGAGGCGTACTACCAGACGCTCAAGTCCACCGGTAAAGCTGTGTTGTTCACCGGTCTGTGCCTGGCCATCGGCGTGTGCACCTGGATCTTCTCGGCCATCAAGTTCCAGGCCGACATGGGGCTGATGCTGACCTTCATGTTGCTGTGGAACATGTTCGGCGCACTGTGGCTGTTGCCGGCGCTGGCGCGCTTCCTGATCAAGCCGGAGAAACTGGCGGGGCAGAAGGGCAACTCGCTGTTTGCTCACTGATCCACGATCAGAAGCACAAAAGCCGCAACCTCAGGGTTGCGGCTTTTTTACATCTCAAATCCAAACAACATCCCTGTGGGAGCGAGCCTGCTCGCGAAGGCGTAGTGTCAGTCGACAGCAGCATTGACTGAAACACCGCTTTCGCGAGCAGGCTCGCTCCCACAAGGTTATTGGGTGTTTATGAAGGATCGCTGCCCAGCACAACATTCAGCGCACTACGCGCGTCATCCAGTTGCACCAGCGTCGCATGCCGCGCACCCAACGCATCACGATTCTCGATCGCCGTGAGAATCGCCTTGTGCCGTGGCAGCGCCAGTTCATGCAGGTTCGGTCGCTGGTTGGAATGCTTCAACGCTTCGGCAATTGCCACCGAGAGCATGTTGCACAGGTTGGCCAGCAGATCGTTGTGGGTCGCATCGGCGATGCGGCTGTGGAAGTCGAGATCCGGTTGCAGCAAGGCCTCCGGCGTGGGGGCGGCTTCCATGCGTTGGTAGGCTTCACCGATGGACGCGATGTCGGCGTCGGTGGCGAACTGCGCGGCGAGGGCGGCAGCGGCCGGTTCGATGATGCTGCGCACGCTGGTGAGCAAGTCGAAGAACTCATTCTGCGGGCTGCTTTGCATCAGCCAGTGCAGCACATCCGGATCCAGCATGTGCCAGTCCTTGCGCGGCTTGACCACGGTGCCGACCCGAGGACGGGAATACACCAGGCCCTTGGCGACCAGCACCCGCGTGGCTTCGCGCAGGACGGGCCGGCTGACGGCGTATTCCTCGCACAACAGCGCTTCGGCGGGCAGTTTGTCGTCGGGCAGGAAGCGTCCCGAGACGATCTGCATGCCCAGTTCCTGGACGATACGCGAGTGCATGCTTTTGCGGTCGGAGGGTTTGCGGTAATCCATGGGGAGCGACGCGGTCCTGTGCGATGGGGTACCGCGCATGATAACAGGCACGGCGCAATCTTGAGCTGGGTGAAAGGCAAATGTGGGAGCGAGCCTGCTCGCGAA
>NZ_JBSVWS010000266.1:0-4959 GCF_054071155.1 Pseudomonas sp. SDO5532_S415
GTGTCGACTGACACACCTTCGCGAGCAAGCTTCGCTCCTACAGGCTTTGGGTGTCGTTCAAGAATTCAAAACCTACCGCGATTAAACTTGTTCACTCGCACTGCGGTCACTGAAAGAACACTTTCAGAGCGCACACGCCCGCATGGGTACCTCCCCAGACTACGCAAAACACTGGTTCATCGCTCGCGGCTGGAAGCCGTTCGTCTTTCAGAAACAGGTGTGGGCAGCGGTAAAACAAGGCCAGTCCGGTTTACTGAACGCCAGCACCGGCGCCGGTAAAACTTACGCCGTCTGGTTTGCCGCGCTCAATCGTTTTGCTCGTTACACGTCTCGGGTTGAAAAACCCCGCAAGCGCAATCCCATCGCCGAACCGCTGGCAGTGTTGTGGATAACCCCCATGCGCGCCCTTGCCGCTGACACCGCTCGGGCGCTGGAAGCGCCGCTACACGACTTGCAGATTCCCTGGACTGTCGGCCTGCGCACCGGCGACACCGGCAACAGCGAACGGGCGCGCCAAACTCGTCGACTGCCAACTACCCTCATTACCACCCCGGAAAGCCTGACCCTGATGCTCGCCCGCGCCGACGCGCAAACCGCGCTCGCTACCCTGCGCATGGTGGTCGTTGATGAATGGCACGAACTGCTTGGCAATAAGCGCGGTGTGCAGTTGCAACTGGCATTGGCCCGCTTGCGACGTTGGCACCCTGAATTGATCGTCTGGGGTGTTTCCGCGACGCTGGGCAATCAACCCCATGCCGAGCAAGTATTGATCCCACAGGGCGGCGGTATCAGCGTTCAAGGCCAAACCACCAAGACATTGCAGGTCGACACGCTGCTGCCGCCCAACCTTGAACGCTTTCCCTGGGCTGGGCACATTGGCTTGAAGATGCTGCCGCAAGTCGTCGCCGAGATCGAATCCAGTTCCAACAGCCTGGTGTTCACCAACACTCGTGCGCAATCGGAGATCTGGTATCAAGCCTTGCTCGACGCTCGACCAGACTGGGCCGGAGTGATCGCGTTGCATCACAGCTCACTGTCCCGCGACACACGTGACTGGGTCGAACGCGCACTCAAGGACGGTCAGCTCAAAGCGGTGGTTTGCACCTCCAGCCTTGATCTGGGGGTGGACTTCCTGCCGGTGGAGCGGGTACTGCAAATCGGCTCCGCCAAGGGCGTGGCGCGGCTGATGCAGCGTGCAGGGCGCTCCGGTCACGCACCGGGGCGGGTGTCACGGGTCTCGCTGGTGCCGACCCACAGCCTTGAATTGATCGAAGCCGCAGCGGCACAGGATGCGGTGGCGCAACGTCGCATCGAATCACGCTTTTCGCCCCGCAAGCCATTGGATGTCCTGGTGCAACATCTGGTTAGCATTGCACTGGGAGGCGGATTTGTACCTGATGAGCTGTATGAAGAAGTGCGCAGCGCCTGGGCTTATCGCGACCTCTCCCCGGCAGACTGGGCTTGGGCGTTGGCTTTCGTGCGTCACGGCGGACTTTCTCTGACAGCATATCCCGACTATCGCCGGGTCGAACCTGATGAACAGGGTGTCTGGCGGGTACCTGATGCGCGACTGGCCCGGCGGCATCGCATGAGCATCGGCACCATCGTCAGCAATGCGAGCATCCAGCTGAAGTTCTGGAGCAAGGGCGGCGGTGGCAAGCAATTGGGCAGTGTCGAAGAAAACTTCATCGCCCGTCTCAGGCCTGGCGATGGTTTTCTCTTTGCCGGCCGATTGCTGGAGCTGGTGCGGGTGGAGAACATGACCGCCTACGTCAAGCGCAGCACCGTGAAAAAAGCCGCGGTGCCGCGTTGGAATGGCGGGCGCATGCCGTTGTCCAGCGAGTTGGCCCATGCAGTGGTCGCGCGGTTCTCGGCGGCAGCAGGCGGCCAGTTCATAGGGCCCGAAATGCAGGCGTTGCGTCCGCTGCTGGAGGTGCAGCAACAGTGGTCCGGGTTGCCAACCGAGAACAGTCTGTTGGCTGAAACACTGAAGTCCCGCGAAGGCTGGCACCTCTTCCTCTACCCCTTCGCCGGACGCCAGGTGCATTTGGGGCTGGCCAGTCTGCTGGCATGGAGAATCAGCCGGCGACAACCGCTGACACTATCGATTGCGGTCAATGATTACGGCCTGGAATTGCTCAGTGCCACACCTGTCGATTGGATGCAGCGACTTGATAGCGCGTTATTCAGTGCAGATCATCTTTTGAACGACGTGCTGGCCAGCCTGAATGCGGGAGAACTTGCCTTGCGACGTTTTCGGGAAATCGCGCGGATTGCCGGGCTGGTTTTCGCCGGCTATCCCGGTGCGCCGAAAAGTACCCGTCAGGTTCAGGCCTCCAGTGGTCTGTTCTATGAAGTTTTCAAACAATATGACGCCGACAACCTGTTGCTGGCTCAAGCCGGGGAAGAGGTATTACGGCAAGAGCTGGATATTCGTCGCCTTGAACTGACACTGGAGCGCATCAACCGGATGAAACTGGACATGCACTTGGTCAAGCGTCCTACACCGCTCGGTTTTCCGCTGCTGGTGGAACGCATGCGCGAAAGCATGAGTTCGGAAAAACTCGCCGATCGCATCAGGCGCATGGTCAGCGATCTGGAGCAATCCGCCGACATTGGGAACGCCCAATGAGCACACCGTACCCGGTACTCCTGGCTGGTGAGGAGCTCTGGTTGCTGCCGGAAAAGGCCATCTACTGGCCGACGCAACAAGCGTTACTCATCGCAGACGCGCACTTCGGCAAGGCCGCCGCTTACCGAAGTCTCGGCCAACCCGTTCCCCAAGGAACCACCCGGAAAAATATCGCCATGCTGGACATCGTACTGAACACCCTGCCCTGTCGGCAGCTGATTTTTCTCGGCGATTTTCTCCACGGCCGAGGCTCCCACGCACCGGCCACTCTGGAGGCATTAGCCCATTGGCGAGCGCGGCACCGCGACCTTGCCATGACGCTGATCCGCGGCAATCACGACAAAAGCGCTGGCGACCCGCCAGCCGCGCTGAATATTCGCGTAGTGCCTGAGCCCTTGGTGCTCGGGCCGTTCGCCCTGCAACATGAGCCGGCCCGGCATCCGACCCGCCATGTACTCGCCGGTCATGTGCATCCGGTCTATCGGCTACATGGCAGAGGTCGTCAGAGCCTGCGGCTGGCATGTTTCCGACTGGGAACCGATGTCAGCCTGCTGCCGGCTTTCGGTGCGTTTACCGGTGGCTACCCGGTCGAGCAGGACGAGAACTGTCGGATCCTCGTCATCGGTGACAATGAAATTTGGCCGGTCACCCCGTAGGAGCGGGCTACGTGAGGAACGTCAACGGTCACAAGGGTACGTGAATAAATGCGTTGCCGTTGCGCCCACCGCGAAGCTCGCTCCAACAATGATCCTGTGATCAAGCCACAGGCGCGGGAGGCGGCTCATCCGGCAGGGTGGGCTCACCAGGTTCGGTGGGTTGTTCATTGGGGGTATCGGGATCAGGTTGGCCAGGGATGCCCCCTGCCATGCTGATCGGCGGGTGTGCCAACAAGGACCAGGCCAGAACGCCAACCTGATTGGGCTCAAGCCTTGCCAGTTCGGCACTTATCTTCGGGTCGATCTTCATATAGCACTCCTGAGCGAAGGCCCGATCCGCCTTGCGCGGATCGGGCAGTACACTTCATAGAGTGTACGCCCGCTCAAGAATTCCCACGGTTTGTCAGACGGTTGACTCAGGTCCGCGGCAGGGTCACGCCGCGCTGGCCCTGGTACTTGCCGCCACGGTCCTTGTAGGAAACTTCGCACTCTTCGTCAGACTCAAGGAACAGCATCTGCGCCACGCCTTCGTTGGCGTAGATCTTCGCCGGCAGGTTGGTGGTGTTCGAGAATTCCAGGGTCACGTGACCTTCCCACTCCGGCTCAAGCGGGGTGACGTTGACGATGATACCGCAGCGAGCGTAGGTGCTCTTGCCCAGGCAAATGGTCAATACGTTGCGCGGTATGCGGAAGTATTCGACGGTGCTGGCCAGGGCGAAGGAGTTCGGCGGGATGATGCAGACGTCGCTGTGGATGTCGACGAAGCTGCCGGCATCGAAGTTTTTCGGATCGACGATGGCCGAATTGATGTTGGTGAACACCTTGAAATGATTGGTGCAACGAACGTCGTAGCCGTAACTCGACACACCGTAGGAGATCACACGGCTATCGTCGCTGCCGCGCATCTGGCGCTCGACGAACGGCTCGATCATGCCGTGTTCCTGCGCCATGCGGCGAATCCACTTGTCCGATTTGATGCTCATGGCGGTGTCCTGAATAGCGAGGTGGAAAAAACTGTCCGGCATCTTACCGGTGCGCGCCGCCGGGTTCAAAGTGCTCGGCACAATTCTCGACGATCACCCTGAATTTACGGACCTTCGAAACAATACGGTGCACCGTCGATCATGAAAACCGAGAAACCTTCGCAAGAAGCATTGGCACGTTCCGGAAAAAGGGTTAAGGTGGCGCCACTGTGCTGCTTGTGTCACTGAGAATCTCTACACGATATGTTGAATTTCGATCCAACCATCTACAAGAATTTTTCCTGCTCTTTGCACTCAGTCTCGGCCAGGGTTCTTCCTGAGTCGCAGTTATCTTTGTTCAAGGAGTTACACCATGTCTAATCGCCAAACCGGTACCGTTAAGTGGTTCAACGATGAAAAAGGCTTCGGCTTCATCACTCCACAATCCGGTGACGACCTGTTCGTTCACTTCAAAGCTATCCAATCCGACGGCTTCAAAAGCCTGAAAGAAGGCCAACAGGTTTCTTTCATCGCTACCCGCGGTCAGAAAGGCATGCAAGCTGAAGAAGTTCAAGTTATCTAACTTGTACTTGCTTTAGTAAAAAGCCCCGCCCTCAAAAGCGGGGCTTTTTTGTGCCTGTGTGTTTTTCGCGGGCAAAAAAGATCGCAGCCTTCGGCAGCTCCTACAGGATGTACATCAATCCATATA
>NZ_JBSVWS010000267.1:0-4928 GCF_054071155.1 Pseudomonas sp. SDO5532_S415
GTGGGGAGGTGGCCCAAAAAAAAGCGCGGGGGGGGTATTGGGGGTACCTGGCAGGTGGGGGATACGACTGCTGCGCAGCCGAGCGGGAGCAAGCTCCCTCGCCACAAAAAAAAACGGCAAGCCCGCCATCGCGTTTATACCGATGACGGGCTTTTTTGTTTTCCAATTCCTTGGTTCGTATTAACTTTTCAGTACACAAAAAGCACCGGAAAACCTGCGCTCAAAACCAAAGAATCACCCCCTCCGACTGGCTAACCCTCATTTAGCTGCTAGCTTCAAGAGACACGTCCTACAGCCTTGATAGCAAAGAGATTACGCAATAACGGCCGCCAAGTGCCGGGTCTTCCCAATGAGCCACCAGGGAACCGGGGGAATCATGTTGAACAAAATGGGAATACACATTTTTCTTGTGGCGACTTCGTTCGCACCTCTTATTTGTGCCCACGCCGACAACGCCGAGACCGCCAACAGGAGCAACAACCCGCTCAACCTCGAGCCGGGGATGAACCTGCAGGACTACTACACACCGAGGTACTACGGCTCCAACATCCACACCAACGACCTGCTGGTACGCGGCACGTTGCCGATTGCACCGAACGATTTCATCGGCGTGCCCCAGTTGTTGCGCGGTACGGCGCCGATCAGCACCCATCCTGATCCGAACGGCGGCTACAGCACCGGTGAAGGCGACCTCAACCTGTTCGATATCTTTCTGCTGAAAACCGAGGGGGTGCAGTTGGGTATCGGGCCGATGATCACCGCCCCCTTTGCTGATCAGGATGAACTCGGCACCGGCAAATGGCAGGCCGGGTTCGCCGCCGTGGCCATCGACGCGTCACCTCGCGGCCTGCTGGGCGCGCTGGTGCAATACCAGAGTTCATTTGCCGGCGACCACGACCGCGAACATGTTGAAACGGCGACGCTGCAACCTTTCGTCATTCACAACCTGGACCACGGCTGGTACCTGCGCTCCACCGGTATCTGGACCTTCGATCTAAAGAACGACACCCACTACATCCCACTCGGTTTGGGTGGCGGAAAAGTCTGGAAAGACGGGCCCAATATCCTCAACGCCTTTATCGAACCGCAGTGGACCGTCGAGCGCAAAGGCGATGGCGTGCCGCAGTTCACCCTGTTCGTCGGGCTCAACGCCACGTTTGGAAAGTGAGGCACTGCCATGCACATTGCAATTCGCACAGCCGGTTTCGGCCTGATGACGATGTTTGTCAGTTGTGGCGTGGGTGCCGACTTCACCGCCACCCCGGAACAAGCCCGGGGCATCGCCAGGGAAGCCTATCTGTACGGTTTTCCGGTGGTGGAAATGTACAAGACGCTCTACAGCCAGGCCGTGGACAAGAAGAGTTCGAACTACAAGGCGCCGTTTAACCGGATCGGCAACACCGCCAAGGCCTTCACCGCCCAGGACACCGCGTTCGTCACGCCCAATGCCGACACGCCCTACTCCTTCGTCTGGATGGACCTGCGCACCGAGCCTCTGGTACTCACTTTGCCGCCCGTTGAAGAGCAACGTTACTACTCGGTGCAATTGATCGACGCCTACACGCAGAATTTCGCTTACCTGGGGACCCGCAGTACCGGCAACAAGGGCGGCCAGTTCATGATTGCAGGACCCGACTGGAAAGGTAAGCAACCGCAGAACATCGACCGTCTGCTGCGCAGCGAAACCAACATCGCCTACGCGCTGTATCGCACGCAGTTGTTCGATGAAGAGGACCTGGCCAAGGTCAAGCAGATCCAGAAGGGCTACAAGGTTCAATCCCTGAGCCGGTACACCCGGCACAAGGCACCGCGCGCCGCCGCGAAAATCGACTGGCCGAAACCCACGCCGACCATGAGCGACACGCCGGATCTGTTTCGCTACCTGAATTTCATGCTGGCCTTTGCACCGGCCCAGAGCGTGGAAAAAACGCTGCTCGCGCGTTTCAAGACCATCGGCATCGAAGCCGGCAAGCCGTTCAATCTGACCAAACTGAGCGCCGATCAACGCAAAGCCCTGGAAGACGGCATCAGCGACGCCAAGGCGGAATTCGCCGCCTTCAAGAAAACCAGAATCGATACCCATGAGGTCAGCAGCGGCGATTTCTTTGGCACCCGCAATCACCTCAAGGGCAATTACCTGTACCGCTACGCAGGCGCCAACCTGGGCATCTTCGGCAACTCTGCCGAGGAAGCCAATTACATTGGTTACTTCGTCGACAGGAATGATCAGCCGGTCGACGCCTCCAGGCACGACTACACCCTGCATTTCGCCAAAGGCGCCCTGCCCCCGGCCGAAGCGTTCTGGTCGCTGACCCTGTACAACGCGAAGAACAAATTGCTGGTAGACAACCCGCTCAACCGCTACCTGATCAACTCGCGCATGCTGCCCGACCTCAAGCTCGACGCCGATGGCGGCCTGACGCTATTCGTACAGAACAAGGCACCGGCCAAGGATCTGCAAAGCAACTGGTTGCCGGCGCCGAACGGGCCGTTTTATGGCGTGCTGCGCCTGTACCTGCCTGAACCGGAAGTCGCCAGCGGTCAATGGAAGATGCCGCTTTTGACCCCCCATAAACCAATGAACCAATAAGCGGAGTCAGCCATGGCCAGGCCTGAGGGCAACAGCTATAGCGTCGATCTGACGTTGGCGCTTTTCCGGGAGGCAGCATGACCGCACTCAATGACCTCAACGCCCTGCAAGCCAGCATCGCCGAAGCCGTGCTTGGCCAGGATCAGGTGATCCGGCAAATCCTGCTTGGCCTGTTGGCTAACGGGCATTTGCTGCTCGAGAGCCTGCCGGGATTGGCCAAGACCCGTACGGTCAAGGCGCTGGCCAGGCATCTGGACGCGAAGATGAGTCGCATCCAGTTCACACCTGATTTGTTGCCGTCTGACATCACCGGCGCCGAGGTGCTGCATCAGGTCGACGGCAAGAACGAGATACGGTTTCAGCCCGGGCCACTGTTCGGCAACCTGATCCTGGCGGACGAAATCAACCGCGCGCCGGCCAAGGTCCAGGCCGCGTTGCTCGAAGCCATGGAAGAACGCCAGATCACCGTGGCCGGCAACAGCCATGTGCTGCCGGATCTGTTCATCGTGGTTGCCACCCAGAACCCGATCGAACAGGAAGGCACTTACCCGCTGCCTGAAGCGCAGATGGACCGTTTCCTGATGAAGGTGCTGCTCGATTACCCAAGCGCCGACAACGAAAGCCAGGTGCTGCGCCTGTTACGCGAAGAAGAGCAGGCCCTCGGTGCCAGGACCGCTGCGATGCAGGGCTTCGCACTGGCCCAGGACGTGATCTTCGCCGCGCGCCGCGAAGTCAGCGCGGTGCATGTGTCGGCGGCCATCGATCGCTACCTGATCGATCTGATCAATGCCACGCGTCGCCCGGCCGACTACGACGCCGACTTGGCGCGCTGGATCGCCATCGGCGCCAGCCCGCGCGGTGGTATCGGCCTTGACCGTTGCGCCCGCGCCGATGCGTGGTTGCAGGGTCAGGACTTCGTCTCGCCGGACAACGTACGCGCTGTGGTGCACCCGGTGCTGCGCCATCGCCTGCACCTGAGCTACGACGCGGTGGCCGACGGTGTGTCTGCCGATCAGGTGCTCGACCGCCTGCTCGACAAAGTGGCGATTCCTGCGTGAATGCCGATGGTCTGGTCTATGTCTCCCTGGCGCAGTTGATGACCCTGGAGTTCAAGGCCCGTGACCTGAGTTTTCTCGCGCGTCAGCCCCGGGGCAGCATTCTGGCCGGCAACCATGCCTCACGCCTGCGTGGCCGTGGCTTGAATTTCGATGAATTGCGTCGCTATCAGCCCGGCGATGATTTGCGCCACCTCGACTGGCGCGCCTCGCTGCGCACCGGCAAACCGGTGGTGCGCACCTTCACCGAAGAGCGTGACCGCCCGGCGTTGATCCTCGTGGACCAGCGCATGAGCATGTTCTTCGGCTCGCAACGCAGCTTCAAATCCGCCGTCGCCGCCGAGCTCGGGGCCTTGGCGGCGTGGATGGTGTTCAACGCAGGTGACCGGGTCGGCGGACTGGTGTTCAACGACCGGCGCATCGACAGTGTCGCGCCGCTGCGCAGCCGTACACGGATCGAAGCGCTGTGCAGCCGCATCGTCCAGCAGAACCGGGAACTGAACGCCGCCAACCCGGACGCCGAAGGCGAAGACCAGCTCGACAAGGTGTTGCAGCAATGTCTGGCATTGGCGGGGCACGATCACTTGATCTGTATCGTCAGCGACTTTGCCGGTGCCGGTGAGCGCACCTTGCAGCTGATGCGCCAGCTGGCGGCACACAACGACGTGATCGCCATGCAGGTCTACGATCCGTTGGCGCTGAACCTGCCGAAAAATGGCCGGCTGTTGATCACCCAGGGCCAGTTGCAGGTGGAACTGGCAGTGGAGCGTCGTCAGGTGCACCAGCCCTTGGGCGATTTTCTCAGTGGGCGGCTCAAGGACGTTGCCACCTTGCTGCGGCGCAGCCAGGTGCCGTTGATGATGTTCAGCACGGCGACCGAGGCCCATGAGCAACTGCGCGCCGAACTGGGCAAGCTGACCGGGGCGCGGCGATGAATCCGAATGTCCCGAGCATCGAGCAACTCAAGGAAATCGCGCTTCCTGCGCCGGTCAGCTATGCGCCGCAGACCTGGGGTTGGTGGGTGCTGCTCGGTTTGCTGGGGCTGACGGCGCTGATCATCGCCGCCCGGCGGTATTGGCAATGGCGGCGCGATCGCTATCGGCGCGAGGCATTGGTGCGGTTGGCGCAGTTGCAGCAGCGCAGTGATGACTTGAGTGCGTTGCGCGAGCTTCCAGAGTTGCTCAAGCGCACCGCCCTCTCAATGCCCACCACCCATCACCCTGTGGGAGCGAGCCTGCTCGCGAAGGCGGCCTCACATTCAAAATTTGCGGTGACTGACACGC
>NZ_JBSVWS010000268.1:0-4903 GCF_054071155.1 Pseudomonas sp. SDO5532_S415
CATATCACTGTGGGAGCGGGCTTGCCCGCGATGAGGCCATAAGCCACACAAAAAATGTCGGATCAGACCGACAACCGCAACCGCGCCAAATCCCTCAATGGCGGCGCCCCGAACAACCGGCTGTACTCCCGGCTGAATTGCGAGGGGCTTTCATACCCGACCCGATAACCCGCCGCCGAGGCTTCCAGCCCCTCCGCCAGCATCAAGCGCCGCGCTTCCTGAAGGCGCAGTTGCTTCTGATACTGCAACGGACTCATCGCCGTCATCGCCTTGAAGCGGTGATGCAGGGTCGAGACGCTCAAGTTCACTTCCCTGGCCAGATCATCGATGCGCAGCGGTTGCTCGAAATTGCCGTTGAGCCATTTGATCGCCTGGCTGATGCGATGGCTCTGGCTGTTGGCGATGGCGATTTCGTACAGACGATGGCCCTGCTGGCTGCGCAGCAACCGATAGAGAATTTCCCGCCGAATGAGCGGCGCGAGCATCGCAATGTCTTTCGGTGTGTCGAGCAACCGCGCCAGGCGCAGCACCGCATCGAGCATCGCCGTGTCCAGGCGTTCCACATACAGTCCGCGCCCGGTCGGCCGGGTCGGTACGCCAATGGGGCCAGCGTCGGCGATCAGCGCGGTGATTTCCGCCGGATCTATGTCCAGCCGCACGGCCAGGATCGGCTCTTCAGCCGAGACGTTCACCACTCGACCGCTCAGTGGCATCGAAACGGAGACCACCAGGTAATTCAGCGGGTCGTAATTGAAGTACTCGTCGGCCAGGCGAACTTCCTTGCGACCCTGCGCCATGATGCACAACGCCGGTTGCGCGAGTACCGGAGCAAACTCGTGGTTCTGGCTGTGGCGCGACATGAACAGTGATTCGACAGCGGTGGCATAACTGCCATCTTCGGCGGTGTTGCGCCGAATGATCGCCGCCAGTTCCACGCGCTGCTTTTCCATCTCGGCATCCAGCGGGGCCTGTGGAAAGTGATCGAGTGACGACATGCAAGGCATCCTCGTATAAGCATGAGCAATGGACCGAGCTTAAGTTTGTGCAAGCAACAGTGGTAGACACATCCTGCCTGATGCTTGCCTGATTCTGCACGGGCTTGTTTTTTCACCCTGACAAGACAGAGCGATGGCGGGAAAACTTGCTTGAAACTCGCGTGGCAGAACCGTGACAGCGTTTTACACATTGTTACAGGCTGCCCGCACAGTCTCGCAGGATCGTGCAACGCAGCGGCAGGAATCGACTAACGACCCATGCACATCGACCCTTAACCTTTGATCCTGTCGCAGCCCGTCCCCTGGCTGCCACGCGACTCCCCGGGAGGGTTGAACATGTCAAAGCAGATCCCCGTCAGTCATATGGCCTTTGTCCGGGCGCGCGCCGGACGTTCGCAAGAGCTGGGTGTGCGCCTCAGTGCACTGATCGAACCATCCCGCGCAGCGCCAGGTTGCCTGAACTTTGCCTTGCAGCATTCGCAATGCGACCCCGAGTTGTGGCTGGTGTCCGGTTTCTGGGTCAATCAACAGGCGATGACAGCCTACTTCAGTACCCCGGCCATGGAGGTTTTTGCCGAGCTGGTGCAGGAACTGGTGGTCAACAGCCTGGATTTTCACACCTTCAAGGATGTGTCGGCGGCGCAAGCCCTGGGTCAGTCCGGGGCGGCGGTACACAAACTGGCCGGTTGAGGGTTTAATGGCAGCATTCTCAACTAGCCAGGATGCGCGACATGGCACGCAAAGCCTTTGAAACCTTCGAAGCAGTATCGGCCGTAGTCCCCCGTGAAGGCGGGTATTACGCGGCAATCGCCACCAAAGCCATCGGTGGTGCGGGAGCGCCTCGCTTCAACAAGCTGCTGGAAGAGCAGACCTTCAAGACCGCTAAAGAAGCGGATGAAGCCGCCGCCTTGCAATTGACCCACCTCAAAGGTGTCGGCGAAGACGGCGAGTTGATCTGGTAACTATTTCACCGCCCCCGGGCGGTACATCTTGAACAACGCCTCAGGCCCCAGCTGGAAATAATCCGCCGGCCCGCCGCCGCGCAGAATCGGTTCTGCCGCGGCGGTGTCGTACACCCCATCCTTCAATAGCCACTTGGCGATATGCACGGCGACCACTTCGCCGAGAATCAGCCAGCTTGGCACCACATTCCCGTCCGCGCGCTGCAACTGAATGATCTGCGTGACCTTGCACTCGAAGGACACCGGGCTTTCGGCGACCCGTGGTACCGCAATGATGTTCGAGGCGACGGTACTCAGCCCGGCCAATTCGAATTCATTGACCTGCGGGCCTACGTTGGCGCAGCTCTGGTTCATTTGTTCGGCCAGTGGGCGGGTGGCCAGGTTCCAGGCGAACTCGCCGGTCTGTTCGATGTTGTTCAGGCTGTCTTTGCGCCCGATGCTGCAAAATCCAATGATCGGCGGAATGTAGTTGAAGGCGTTGAAGAAGCTGTAAGGCGCCAGGTTTAAATGGCCGTTGGCATCCTGTGAAGAAATCCAGCCAATGGGGCGCGGGCCGACGATCGCGTTGAACGGATCGTGGGGAAGGCCGTGGCCGTTGGCGGGTTCGTAATAGTGGATGTCGTCGGGCATGGACCAGTGTTCCTGAAGGCTTCAATCGGAGGAGAGCCATAGTGCAAGGACAAGCTACTGATTTCCAGCCAGATGAGCACCGCTTTCGAAGGCTCGCTCCCACAGGGTGCGTGACCAACAGGATATTTGCAGTGCTCCAGAAATGACTAAGCCCGGCAAAGCCGGGCTTTAGTGCCGCCATGGCGGATCAGCTGATGGAAGCCGATCCCGTGCGGTCATAACCGTCAGCAGCGAACGTCGCCGAACCAGTACGGTCGTAGCCATCTTCAGCGACAGTGGCGGAGCCGGTGCGATCGTAGCCATCAGCGGCGACAGTGGCGGAGCCGGTGCGGTCATAGCCGTCTGCTGCGACAGCGGAGCCTGTGCGGTCGTAACCGTCGGCGGCGAAGGTGTTGGCCGCCAGCACAGACAGGGCCAGGGCGAGGAACAGTTTGGTTTTCATCTTCATTTCTCCAGGTTCTTTGGCGTTTTGTGTCTTGGGCATGGGTTTCATGCTACGCCAATTAAACTGATTAAAAAGCGCAAAATAATGCTAAAAACAATCGATTAAGTAGATGTTAAGCGCGTCAGCCATTTTCGCGTTCAGCGCTCAGTGATCGCATCGCAATTAATCGTTTTGGCAGGCTCAGAATGGGGGACGCGCATTAACTCGTGATTAATCCGCCATTCACGGGGATGAAGGATTTTTCATACGCAAACAAAAAAGGGGCAGACCCCGACGGACTGCCCCTTTTGGTGTAACTCGGTCGGATTTAGTCGGTGACGATCCGCGAGTGCTTACGGGTGTCTTTCATGGTGATGTACACCAGCAACGACACAGCGATACACGCGGTGACATACCAGTAGTAACCGGTTTCCATGCCGATGCTCTTGAACCACAGCGCGATGTATTCAGCGGTGCCGCCGAAGATCGACACTGTCAGTGCGTACGGCAGGCCAACACCCAGGGCGCGGATTTCGGTCGGGAACAGTTCGGCCTTGACCACCGCGTTGATCGAGGTGTAGCCGCTGACGATGATCAGCGCCGCCATGATCAGGAAGAACGCGCCCCACCAGGTCGTGATGGTGTGCAGGGTGGTGAGGATCGGCACGGTGAAAATCGTGCCCAGTACGCCGAAGGCGATCAGGATCGGTCGGCGACCGATCTTGTCCGACAGGCCGCCGATGATCGGTTGCAGGCACATGAACAGGAACAGTGTGGCGGCGGAAATGGTGGTGGAGTCGGAGATGCTCATGCCGACGGTGTTCACCAGGTATTTCTGCATGTAGGTGGTGTAGGTGTAGAACGCCAGCGTACCACCCATGGTCAGGCCGACCACGGTCAGCAGTTCCTTGGGATGACGCATCAAGGTGCGCATGGCGCTTTCCTTGGCCTTTTCCTTCTTGGTGAACGACTCGGTTTCTTCCATGCCGCGACGCAAGTACAGCGCGACCACGGCACACAGCGCGCCGATGGCGAACGGAATGCGCCAGCCCCAGGCGTACAGCTCTTCGGTGGTCAGTACGTTTTGCAGGACGATCAGGACACCCAGCGCGATGAGCTGGCCGGAGATCAGGGTCACGTACTGGAAGCTGGAGAAGAAGCCGCGACGTTCCTTGGTCGCCATCTCACTGAGGTAAGTGGCGGAGGTGCCGTATTCGCCACCGACCGACAGGCCCTGCAGCAAACGGGCGAACACCAGCAGGATCGGCGCACCGATGCCGATGGTTTCGTAGCTCGGGCTGAGGGCGATCAGCAGGGAGCCGAAGCACATCAGGTACACCGAGGCCATCAGGGCCTTTTTGCGCCCGACCTTGTCGGCGTACAGGCCCATCAGCCAGCCGCCGATCGGGCGCATCAGGAAGCCCACGGCGAAGATCGCTGCGGTGTTCAGCAGTTGGGCGGTTGTGTCGCCCTTGGGGAAGAAGGTCTTGGCGAAGTACAGGGAGAAGGCGGCATAGACGTACCAGTCATACCATTCGACCATGTTGCCTACGGAGCCGCTGAAGATCGATTTGATGCGGCTGGAGGTGGTTCTTGGTTTGGCTGTCGCGGCAGCCGACCCAAGGGGCAGGGTATTTGAGTTATCCATTGAAGGATCCTTCGTTTAATTGTTTTTGTGGAGCGCGATTAAACGCGGCCTGCGGGGGCTATAGCAGGAGCTGTGCCAAGAGGGAGAGGGCCGGTCTAGAGGGGTTTTCAGATTGTGATGAGCGGAAATCCGCTTATAGGAACTTCGTTGCGAGCGGAAAATCGCTCATTCGGTTCGGCAGTTTTGCTGTATGTGCCGGCCTCTTCGCGAGCAGGCTCGCTCCCACAATGGTGCGATGTACACC